>NZ_CADEPK010000427.1 GCF_902829255.1 Metabacillus niabensis
CATGAAATCTATCTATTTCGAGTAAAAGATATTGAATTAAATAAAATAGAAGATGGGATAAAAATAAAAGTCTTTAGTAATTTTGGGAAAGATTATGAACATATATTTCGAATATTTAAGGATTTGAAAGTATGAGAAAAGATGAAGGATTTATCTTACCAACAACAATGGTTGTTATTTTCTTTTGCTTACTGATCATTACTTATATTTCAACCGCAGCAATTAGTGAAAAAAAGTTCTATAGTGAAACTGAGCAATACTATATTGTTGATCAGTTAATGCTCATAGCAGTGGAAGATTCATTAAAACAGTTACAAGCAACAGAGGCTGATAATGAGAAGACTATTTATAAAAGTACAAGCATTGGTGAAATATCGTATTCCTTTGTGAAGGTATCACCCGAAATATATGAGGTTCAGTTGAAATGCACTACATTAAAAAATAAAGACTATACGGCAAAATATCAATACGATATCGCGAAAAATGAAATGATTGTATGGTCTGAATATTAAAGATTATGTTATTGTTAAAGAAAACCGTGGAGGAATTTTTGGTGAAGGCAATATATTTAACTGGGTTTATGGGAGCAGGTAAAACGACTATAGGGGAACAGCTTGGAATCGAACTAAGTTTACCTGTCATTGATACAGATAAAGAGATTGAAAAAAAGCAAGGCTTAACGATTAAACAAATTTTCGAACAATATGGAGAAGCGTATTTTCGTGAACTCGAAACTGAAATTTTAAAAACTCTTCCTAGTGAGAATGTCATCATAACTACTGGTGGCGGCATAGTCATTAAGAGAGAAAATCGTGAACTAATGAAAAATAACGGCCAAATAATTTTACTACATGCTGAGATTGACGTGGTATATGAGCGTATTCATGCTGATCCAAATCGCCCGATTGCAAGTAAAAAGTCGAAACAACAGCTTGCTTCATTATATCTATCACGCAAATCATTTTATGAAGATTGCACTATTAAAATTGAAACAGGAAACAAAAGTATAGCTGAGATTGTAAAAGACATGATTTTACGATTAAAAAAGGTAGAAATTGGTCATAACTAAAATCAGAAACTTATAATTAAGGAGTTTTGATTTTGTCTACAAATGATTATGTTAAGTATCTTACTCAACAAATCGTAAAATTTATGGATACTCCAAAGGAAACGAGAAAGCAACAACGAGAGGAGAAAAAGTTAGGCGAGACATCGTCGACCTTCTATACAAATAGGTGGTTTGGCGTTTTACCTTTCTCAATAAAATTGTTTGTAAAAAAACAGAAAAATAATGAGTGAAATAATTAGACATTGGAAAAAGGCAAACCAATTAAAAAGTTTGCCTTTTTCCAATGAAAATTTATTGAGAAAGATGTTTTTATGCCTCTGGGATTACTTGAACTGTTTTGATTTTTCCAGAATTTGAATCATATGTGATCGTAGTATATACGGCAAAGTCTTGCAAGCCCTCTCTTAATGTAAGACGATATTGTTTGACTGTAATATCTTTTTTAGATTTATCCCATATTTTTTGAGAAAACAATACCTGTGATAGCGGATACCTCTTTTTTGTTTCTTTAACAGCAACATCTTCCCAAGATTCAGAGGAAGCAGCAAGACTGTGACTTAATTCAAATCCTTGTGTGAGTGTAAATCCTAATAAAAAAGAAATACAAAAAACCCACCTTTTCAATATAAACACCACCCTTATTACTTATTTTTTCCAATCTGTTAAGATCTATACTTAGTGGTGTTATATCTTATTAGGAGAACGGAAAATAATCATTCATTATTGTGGGAAACAAAAAGTCGAATGGTTAGAGGATGGAGATAGCATATCAGTTAGAAAAAGTGAAATACTTTGGTTAGACCTCTCACTATTCGAGAGGTCCTAAGTCATTTAATTGCTTATTTTGCAGCATGTCCATTTTGAAGAAAAAGGAGAATTTCATCAAATGACAATCCAATTTGTTTTGCCTCTTTTATTAATTCTACCCATTCAATGTCTAAATCTACTAATTGAATATTCTTCTCTGGATTATCCATTTTGACCTTGTCCTCCTGAATAAGTTTGTCCTCTTATTTTTTCTCTTCCTGCCATTTTTTGAATTTTAAATAGTCACGGAACTCTTCGAAATCTTTTTTGCTCATTCCTTCTTCAATAGCTTTGTTTAGTAACCTGCTCCATTCATCATCTAAAATAAATTCCTTCGATTGACTTCCTGACGTTGAGCCTAATAAATCTTCAACATCTATTTCAAGTGTTGAAGCAATCTTCTTTAAAAATTGAAGCGAGGGATTTTTTTGTACATCACGTTCAATGTAGCTTAAGTATGATTTTGAAACTCCTGCTAACTCAGCTAATTCACTTATAGAATATCCCTTCTCAAGTCTCAACTCCTTTAATCGTTCTCCAACCATATACGGTTCTCCTTATATTCTTTTACCAAATTTATACTAACTAAATTCATTATATGAAACAA
>NZ_CADEPK010000428.1 GCF_902829255.1 Metabacillus niabensis
ACTCATAACAAAACCCTTGTTAAATGATTACCTTCATATAAATTGAATAATTTAGTAATAAAGTCTTAGCTTTTTGTAGTTGTTTGATGTTTTAGACCCATTTATTTCGTATGAAACCATTTGATACCATTGACGTATATGTATGTCAATAATGCTTTTACTATAAATATGCCTTGATGGAGAGGAGCGAAAAACATTGTCCTATTTATCATACTTACAAACAGAGCTTGCTGAAAAAAAGGAACAGCTTGAACGGTTGAAAAATTGTGAATCAGAGCTTGATGGGTATCAGGTGGAATTTAGTCAGAATAACTATCTTGTTAAGGACCCCGATCTTTCAGCAACTACGTGGAAAGGCAACTTAGCTGAAAAATTCACAGATATTCGTGAGGATATGGACGCTGCTTATAAAGATATCTCGGGAACTCAATTAGATACAGCGATCACCGCAATAGAAAATAAAATTGCCAATATTAAAGCAGAAATTCAATCTTTACAAAGTGCTATATCTGCTGAAATTGCACGAATTGAACGAGAAGAGAGAGAGGAAAGAGAAAGAGAAAAAGAACGTCAAAAAGAAAGGATGAAATAATGTGAGCCAGGAGATTAAAGTTCGATATGGTGATGTCGAAGAGGCAATTTCTAAAATTGACGGCGCTGCCGATTCCTTTGAAACAAGTTTAGAAGAAATAACAGGCAGTAACGAGCTAAATGTGGTCGATAAGTTGAACGAATTGAGTCAATTGTTAGTGGAAGTTAGCGAGGCCTACAAACAAGTTCTAAAAGAAAACAACCAAACAGTCCGGACAACTTTAGAAGATATGAAACAAGTTGACGAAAATCTTTCTACATCTATAAAAGCTATATAGGAGGCAAAGCAATTCATGAAGACACTTGATGCCAAAGCCTTACATACTGGAATTGATGGGATAGTAAAAAAACTTCAATCGCAAATGCAGCAAGTAAAGCAATTGGAAAATGCCGTCAGTGACTTTTCAAGCATGAGAAATTCCTTTCAAGGACAAGGTGGAACGGCAATTCGAAATTTCTATGATGAATGGCATACAACCATTTTATCTTTTTATCAGCAATTGCTAAAAGAATTTGAACGAGTGCTAGGAAATGTAAAAAAAGCATGCTCTGACTTCGAATCAGATGAAGCAGGATTCATCCGGCAAAGCTTTCTTGAAGCAGACTTAACAAATGGAGTAAACAAAGCAAAAACCTTTACAACAGACTTAGTTGACGATGTAAATTCATCATTAGACAATGTATCAGATATCATCTATGTTTCTAGACTTGATGACACACGCTTCCATACTTTTGTCCAACAAGCTACGAAAAAAATCACAGAAACGGTTGAAGATTTAGGAACCTTCGACTCATCACAAACAAGTGAATTAACCTCTGTGGAACAAGATATTCAAACATTAAAAAAATCAATAGATGAAATAAAAAGTATGTTCAAAAGTGGGGATCTCGCAATTGCTAGCTTCAATAAGTCGATCCTTAAAGGGGATACTGAGTTTTCTAATTTGAAAAAGGCGCTTGCTGGGAAAAGATTAATGGCGCTTGGTGATGCGTTGACATCTCCGTTTGACTTCGTTAACGGAAAACTTAGTACTGGCGATACTATAATAGCTGGGTATCAAGCCATAGTCTCAATGGGAACATTGAAAGCTGCAAAAAAATTAAAGATTAACTATTTAGGGGGCAAACCGACACTATGGCAAAAGCTAAAAGGTAATTATAGATTTAGTGTAGGAATGGATCCAAGTTGGACGAGTAAAAGTAAGCATAGCAACAAACTTGCAAAAAGGATTCTTAACTTTTCTAGAGCACCACAGCCTTCGAATCCTGTTATGAAGGCATTGCATTCTTTTGTAAAGTCCTATGAAAGTCCTTCGCATTTATATAAGAATGTGGTAGGCTTTCCGAAAAATGCGAATGTATTGAGTGGTAAAGACCTTATGAAATTAAATCAAGAGAGAATGTCTGCTGGGGTTAAGGAAGTAGTGGGGAAGACTGTTTCCAAAGGTGGCCTTGTAAAAGTTGGTAGACGGATTCCTGTAATAGGTACGGGTATATCAGTTGTTGCAAATAGTGCAGAAGTTTTCTCAGAAAAAAATAAGGATAAATCGCTTGCAGAAAAATTTGGGAGAGTAGCAGGCGGAATTGCAGCTGATATGGGTTCAATAGCAATTGGTGCTAAAATCGGTGCAACTATTGGTAGTGCAGGTGGGCCAGTCGGAATAGTTGTAGGTGGTGCAATAGGAGCACTTGCAGGTGGGCTAGTAAGTTCAAAAGTTGGGAATGTTGCTAAAGATATCGGAGGAAAAATAGGTAAGGGAATTAATGACTTTACCAAGAGTGTGGGTAGTAAATTAAAGAAATCTATAGGTAGTTGGTTTAATTAGTTACGAGAAAAATCTATTATGTTAATAAGGATGTTTCCTATGATTGTTGATTTTGTTTATATTTTGAAT
>NZ_CADEPK010000429.1 GCF_902829255.1 Metabacillus niabensis
ATATATAAAAGTGTGTTTCATCATAACTTCTTCACCAGGGTTTTTCCATCCCTGACTTGCTACCCATTTCATTATGATTACTCTCTTCTCCAACGAATTATATTTTTATTTATTATATCTAAATATTGGAAAATATGTCAATCCTTCCTTTTATATATTCTATGTTTATTACAATAATATCGCTTCACGTACCCTTTCAATCTCTTTAATCTCATCATTTAATATATGATAGATTAATAATTTTCTGAGTTTAAAACTATCACGATAAATAATTTTCAACTAAATAGATACACCTATTTCTTTTGAATCATAGAGAATAAGACATGAAATATCCACTAATTGTCAATGTATTTTAGTCTTTTTTAATATGCTATATTACCACTGAGAGCGCTTTCAAAATTTAAGTAGGGGTGATTTTTTGAAACTTGTTGAATCTATTTCTAAGTCGTGTAGAAACAATTCTTTTATCGTTTCTTGCAGTATTTTCATTTCGTTTCTTTTTCTAATAGTTTTGACGCCTAGTATAGGTTATGCGGAGGAAACGAAGCCATCAGCAAAGATTGACATTCAATCGTATGTTAGCGACATGCAGCCAGGCTGGAATTTAGGAAATACGTTTGATTCTGTTGGTGAGGATGAAACGGCATGGGGAAATCCACCTGTCACAAAGGAACTTATTGAACAGATTGCTGCGCAAGGCTATAAAAGTATCCGAATCCCGATTACGTTTGATCAACGTATGGCAAATGGTCCTTCCTATAAAATTGACGAGGATTTCCTTAACCGTGTCGATACTGTTGTGAATTGGGCACTTGATGAGGATTTGTATGTAATGATTAATATTCACCATGATTCATGGATATGGTTAGAATCAGGTATGAAGAATAATCATGATGAATCACTTGCACGTTTCGTTTCAATTTGGACACAGTTAGCTGACCATTTTAAGAATCACTCTACTAAATTAATGTTTGAAAGCATTAATGAACCTCGCTTTACAGGCGAAGAAGCTGAGGAATTCGCCTATTTAAAAGAGCTTAATACAAGCTTTTTTAATATAGTAAGGAATTCAGGTGGAAATAATGATATCCGCCCGCTTGTCCTTCCGACATTAGACACTGGCTCTGAACAACATAAGCTAAATGAACTTTATCAAACAATCAAAGAACTGAATGATCCTCATTTAATATCCACTGTTCATTATTATGGTTTTTGGCCATTTAGCGAAAATATTGCTGGATATACTCGATATGACTTAGAAACGGAAACTGATATTATTCATACATTTGACCGTGTTCATAATACGTTTGTTGCCAACGGAATTCCTGTTATTCTAGGTGAATATGGGTTACTCGGCTTTGATACTCATACTGGTGTCATTCAACATGGAGAAAAACTTAAATACTTTGAATTTATGACACATTACGCACAAGAGAAAAAAATCACCCATATGCTTTGGGATAATGGACAGCATTTCGGTCGGGAGTCCTTCGTATGGTCAGATCCACAGCTTTACACAATGATGAAAACTAGCTGGGAAACAAGGTCAGCAACAGCAGAATCAGACTTTATATACTTGAAGAAAAATGAGGAAATAACTGATAAAACAATAAGCATTGACTTACATGGTAACCAATTTATTTCCCTATTATTAAACGATAAAAAACTTGTTAAAGGAAAAGATTATGAATGGGATGGGGCAAGATTAACATTTAAAGCTAGTTTACTTTCAAGCATAGCACAGTCTGGAGAACTAGGAACGAACGCTGTATTAACGGCAAAATATAATCGTGGAGCAGATTGGCAGTTTAACGTCATTACCTATGAAAAGCCTGTCATCACTAATTCAACAGGAACAACAACTGACTTTCGTATTCCTACTGTTTTTAATGGTGATAGCCTTGCAACAATGGAAGCTGTTTATTCAGATGGTAGTTTTGCAGGCCCGCAAAACTGGACTTCATTTAAGGAATTTGGCTACGCCTTTTCACCTGACTATAAAACAAATGAAATTATTCTTACTGAACGATTTTTTAATGAAGTTCAGGATGGTGAGGTTCTTCTTACCTTACATTTTTGGAGCGGTGAAACTCTTACCTACACTTTACTGAAGAATGGTAATCAAGTTACAGGGAGCTATGATGATAAACCTGACACTCCTGATGATAAGGAGGAAGTTGAAGAAGAACCGGCAATAGAAAATAATCCACCTAGTAATGAAGATGGTGCACCAATTAATGATGAGGAAACTAAAACTACTGATGATCTTATTAGAGACGAAACAACGAACCTTATTGAGGAGACACCTACTTCGAATGAAAAACCAATGACTCAAATCGAGGAAAATAACAATGTACAGCCTATTAGCTATATTAAAGATACCGACGTAAAAAGGACAAACGAAGGAAATCTTCTTCCATCAACAGCAACAGGGCATTACAATTTACTAGCGATTGGTTTCCTTCTTCTTATAGGGGGATCCGTTTTTCTCCTCACAAAACGACAGCTAAAGCTTAATAAATAAATTTTAATTTGATTTAAGGAAGGAAAGGTTATTTACCTATCC
>NZ_CADEPK010000430.1 GCF_902829255.1 Metabacillus niabensis
CAATTAACAGACAATAGTAAAAACTATTAAAAGATTATTATCGGTGGGATGGATTTGTCATAACGTTTCGAAAAAAGTGAGACATTCAGCGATTAGAATTTTCTTTATGACCAATGTGTGGAACTGACAGATTGTGGAACAACGGATGTCATTAATCCAACTACAGGAGAAATAATCGCAAAGGTACCTTTATCGATAAAAGTTGAGGATAATATAAACTGCTTAGTTTGCAAACGAGGGGGATAATCCGTAGAAGAATACACCTGTCCTGAAAAAGGAAAGGTTATTATTTGAATTTTATGCTTTGAAAGTAAATAACATGAAAATCGTGCTATACGTAAATTTTAAGAATCCCTATTAAGTCACCCTACTTTTTGTCTCTTTGTGTTAGAATAACAATCAAAAAGGAATTTAAAGGAAAGGATAAAGATATGGAAGATGAATTATTAAAGATTTTTAATGATGATAGACAGCAAATAGGTGTTGCGACCCGTGAGGAGGTTCACAAAAAAGGCTATTGGCACGAAACCTTTCATTGCTGGTTTCTCAAGCAAGAAAAAGCTGAACTATTTCTTTATCTTCAGCTTAGAAGTGATAGAAAAAAGGATTATCCCAATCTATTGGATATTACTGCTGCTGGACATATATTAGCTAACGAAACGATACAAGATGGTATAAGAGAAGTTAATGAAGAGATTGGAATTCATATTGCTATTGAACAGCTAATTTCTTTAGGAAATATTGATTATTGTGTAATAAAAGAAAACTTTATTGATAAGGAAATTGCACATGTCTATTTATATCAATCAAACCATACATTCCATGATTTCCATTTACAGGAGGAAGAGGTCTCAGGGATCGTTAAAGTTGCCTTGAATGATTTTGAACAATTATGGTTTGGAGAGAGTAACTCAATCTATATTCATGGGTTTAAACAAGAACATCATGAAAAAAGAGTACCAATTGAGATGACTGTGGGGAAGGAAATGTTTGTTCCTCATGATGTGTTATTTTATCAAACAGTTATTAATAGAATAAAAGAAGCGATAACTTAATGTGTAAGGGATAAGGACTGTCATTCGTCATTTATCCCTTATAATCCTAATATGTAGCGGGATAAGGAAGGCAAATGCAATAAATATAAACAAAATAGAAAAAAATAAATTCCAACCATTGTATTGCATATATCCAAAATACTGCATCCCTAAATCAATCAATATTGAAATAAATGTGAAAATGATCGACAATATCCATCTATTCTTTTTTGTATAATAGTTGATGTAAATAACGGCTAATGAAGTAGGAATAAAGGTATAGCTAAGGATTTCTCCTAAACCAGCCATTTTTTCATCACCTAAATCAATTAAATCAAATACTCTTGCAATAAGGGCATCACAAATCCAAGTTGCAAGTCCTACAATTCCAAATGTTAAATAAATTTCTCTCCATGAAATATACTTTTTTGGAATAAATGCAGCGATTAATAATAACAGGAAACTAATAAGAATGGCAAACCATAGACCTGATGCATTTAAATCTAAATTCTCCAAAGCCTTGCTCATATTTAATCTCCTTAGATTGTTTACTAAAAGTATTAACGCTAATAATAAATGTTATTCTGAGAATGTTTAGTCATGTAAAGGTAAAGTCAATTCATACATATAAAGGCAGACTTATACAAACACTGTTAGAGGAGGTGTTTGTCATGGCTAAAAAACGAGAGGTTAAATTTTTACTCTTCTCTTTGCTGGTTTCCTTGTTTTTACTACCTTTTGCAATTATTAAACGACCTTTGAAAGATTGGATTATTGTTTATCTTGTAAGTATTATTGGGAATTCTCTTGCAGATCGTTACCTCGTTACTAGAGGATTTTTAAAATATAAAATTAGACCTTTTCCAAAGAAGTTCTCAATTCATCTCCCGTTTGATTTATTCCACTATCCATTAATGCTGCTTTATTACAATCAATGGACACTTAATAGCAATCTGTTTGGAATTTTATTGAAAGTTTTTCCTTTCATTATCCCACAAATCGTAATAGAAACAATTGCAGCTAAAAAGACCAATTTAATTTCCTGGAATAACGGATGGAATTGGTATCATTCATTTTTAAGCTTAATTGTAAAGTTCTATTTATGTCGGCTTATTATTGGGTTAATTAGAATAAAAAACAATCGGCAATTATCAATGTAATAGAAGGAACATACTATGTGTTCTTTTCTATTTCTTCCTTTTAACTTTTTGGAGAATTGATTGTATCAAATGGATCGTCCTGTATAATAACAGTAAATACATCTGGAGACTATTAATAACAATAGAATGACCTATACCTCTTTGTTTAAGGGTGAGAGACTTGGCTAAAAACAAAAAAAGAAAGAAAAGTAGAAGACATGGATTAACAGAAGAACAGAAAAGAAAATATCAGCAACATAAACGAAAAATAAAAAGAAAGGATTTTGTTTATTCCTCAATCGTTATTTTCTTTATGGTTTTAATAACTATTTTCGATTCGTTTGCGTATGACATTTTTGAATATTATGGATGGAGTATCTCAATCGTCGATAGTACATATATTATTATTGATATAC
>NZ_CADEPK010000431.1 GCF_902829255.1 Metabacillus niabensis
TATATTCAAGATCCTTTTACAAATTCTTGGAAAATCCACATGTGTGAAGAACAACTAATAAGAGAAAGATGGAATGATTCAAACTAAAGCTCCCTATCTTTGAAAATAAGTGTAGCTATGTAGAAAGCCTAAAATATACAGTCAGCAAATTTTGTTAATTTATTATCACCACCACTTGTAAAGGTGATAATAAATGTCTTCTTTTTGTAACACCATATTTAAATTTTTGTGAAATACTTTCTCCACTATGTGATGGCACCACAATGTCAGGATTCTTTAAAGTTGATTCTTTATATATTAAGAAATTTAAATGCCTCAATAAATAGCTGAATATCTAATAACTGAATAAGCATGTCTTTTATTTTTTAATAAGCATTTTAGGATTGTCCAACTTACCCCATAACAATATGTAGTATTAAAAAACGTTTGACAATTATCTTGATGAAAAGTACAATCTAACTACAGAGTTACCTAGTAGACAAGTGAACAAGATGAATAGTGGGTGATCTTCCATTCTGAAGAAATATATTTAGCTTACAGAGTAGATGTCATCCCAATAAGAAAGAGAACTAGATATAATCCTTTCTTTACATAAAAATAGCATATTTTTTTCGTTAGATATGTAAGGGATTACAAAGCTGTAACTTATTCATCTATACAATGTACACTTGGCTAATGATTAATTCCTCATATCTTAATAATTCTTAACTAAAAGTCTTTGGGAAATTGTAAGCAATGCTATGCAAACTTAATGCGCTTACGAAAATGGGGATAAATATGATTAAGTTTCTCATTATTTAACCCGAATATAGAATTTAACAGAGGGTGGGGATAAAAATGAAAACGCTTCAAAAAATAACGGTCATATTAACAATAGGATTAGCTCTTAGTATACTAGTAGTTTTCTTTACTACTAGTAATGCAGTAAGTTCTGGTAACGAAACTATCATTAGGTTTGGACATGGTGCTGCAGAATCAAATGAAAGACATTTAGCTGTTATGAAATTTAAAGAGCTCGTAGAAGAAAAGTCTGAAGGTAAAATGAAAGTGCAAGTGTACCCTAATGAACAACTTGGCTCTGAGGCTGAAATGATAGAAAGTGTAACGTTTAATGACCTTCAGATGGTAGCTGCGAGTGCATTTAGTCAATATGATCAAAGAATAAGTGTGTTTGAATTACCGTATCTTTTTGATACCTACGAACAGGCATGGCAAGTTTTAGATGGTGAAATTGGTCAGGAAGTAGCAGAACCTCTATTAGAAGATGGTTTAAGGGTAGTAGCTTATTTTGAAAATGGTTTCCGTCATGTTACTTCAAATAAACCAATTGAAGAGCCGGAAGATTTAAGTGGATTGAAAATTAGAACACCGGAATTTCCATTATCGATAAGTACTTTTAAGGCGTTTGGCTCTAATCCAACACCAATGGCATTTGGAGAATTATATATGGCTTTACAGCAGGGAACTGTAGATGCCCAAGAGAATCCAATTGCAAATACGTATGCAAGTAAATTTAATGAAATTCAGGATTATCTCAGTTTAACTGCTCATCAATATATGCCATTACCTGTTGCGATTAGTGAGGAGTTTTGGCGAACGCTTACTTCAGAGGAGCAAGAAATTATTAAAAGTAGTGCTAGTGAAGCTGCACAATTCCATAGGGATATTTTAAGGGAAAATGAAGAAGAAATGATTAGCAAACTTCAAGATGCAGGTATGACAGTTATCGAACCAGATAGGGATAAATTCAGAGAAGAGGCTGATGCGGTTTATGAAGCATATAAAAATAGATTCGGAGAGGATTTTGTTAATAATATTTTGAAAGCGGTTAAATGAAAAGTTTATAAATTACAATATTAGGAGGATATGATTATGAAAGTAATCAAGTGGTTAGATGAACACTTTGAGGAATATATCTTAATCGTATTAAGTATCTGTACTGTCATTATTGTATTTACACAAGTATTTATGAGATATGTGCTTGGCGAGTCTTTAACTTGGTCGGAGGAAGTTGCAAGGTATCTATTTATTTGGATGATTTATGTAGGCATAAGTTATGGTGTGAAAAAAGAGAAACATCTTGGGGTCGATGCATTTCCAATGCTATTTGAAAAAAAGGGGAAAATTATCATTGATATGATCGCTAGTTTCTCCTTTTTAATGTTTGCTGTTATCATGACGTACTATGGATTTGATATAGTTCTAAAAGTAACAAGAGAATCTGCAGCTTTGGAATTGCCTCTTGAATGGGTATATGCTGCACCTGTTGTCGGAATGATTTTAACGTCCATCCGTTTAATTCAAAAATTAGTTCGTTTAGTAAATCAATTGAAGGTGTTAAATCAAACTAATCGTGACCAAAGTGAAGAGCAGACTGTTTTCAAGGAGGAAATTCTATGACAAGTTTTGTATTATTTGGTACTTTCTTTTTGTTTATGCTTCTATCCGTACCGATTGCGATATCTCTAGGGTTAGCGGGCTTAATCACAGCCATTTATTCACCGAATATTTCCATTACATTTCTTGCACAGGGATTTGTAACTTCCACTGACAATTTTGCTTTAATGGCTATACCTTTTTTTATCCTGGCTGGTGAGATAATGGGAAAGGGAGGAATATCAAGTCGATTATTCAATTTAGCTAATATATTTGTCGGACGTTATACAGGTGGTTTTGCAATAGCAGCAGTTATCACTTGTATGTTTTTTGCAGCTATATCTGGATCTGGGCCAGCAACAGTAGCAGCAGTTGGGGGCATTATGATTCCTGCAATGGTAGCGGAAGGCTATGATAGAAAATTTGCAACTGCTGTAATCGTAACAGCTGGTTCGATTGGAATCATTATTCCTCCAAGTATCCCGATGGTTCTTTTTGGAGTTTCAAGTAACCAATCAATCGGGGATTTATTTCTAGGTGGTATTTTCCCTGGAATTTTAATTGGAATTTGTTTGATGATCTGGTGTTATTTCTATTCCAAGAAAAAGGGGTATTCAGGTACGAAAGAGAGCTTTAGTTTTAAAAAGATGCTTAGTGCTTTAAATCAAGCTAAATGGTCACTTTTAGTTCCAATCATTATATTAGGCGGTATATACGGAGGGATTTTTACTCCAACAGAAGCAGCTGTGTTTGGAGTCGTATACGCTGCATTCGTTAGTATTTTCTTGCATAAGGAAATCAAATTCAGGAAATTCCCTAAGATTATTGCTGATGCAGCTATAAGTTCTGTTTCAATTTTAATCATTATTGGGACAGCAAACGCATTTGGGACGATATTAACAATGGAGAAGATACCACAAGCTGTTGCAGAGACTTTCTTATCAATATCTGAAAACTCAATAGTGATTATATTACTTATCATTCTTTTGTTACTTATTATTGGATGTTTTATTGATACATCAGCAGCAGTGATTATCTTTACACCAATTCTTTTCCCAGTAGCAAGCCAGGTAGGCTTAGATCCAATTCACTTTGGAATTATCATGATCGTGACGTTATCAATTGGATTTATTACACCACCACTCGGTGTGAATCTATTTGTAGGCTCAGGTATATCTGGACTTAGTATCCCGACATTAGTAAGAGCTGTTGTTCCGTTTTTTTTCGTTATGCTTATCAGTTTAGCAATAATTGCAGTTATTCCTCAATTAACACTTTTATTACTTTAAGTTTGAGTGAGAGATTTTTCTCTTCTCTTATTTTAGCAAAATATAAATTTAAAAAATAAATTGTATACTTAGTAGACAAGTGGAAACGGAAGACGTATACTACAGATATAGAAGAAACTTGTTAGACAAGTGCGGCTTAACTTGTCTGACAAGTGAACAAGACTACAAATTTTAGTCCCTATAAAAATATTTGAGGTGATTAAGTTGAAAAATATAAGTATCGAAGAATTAAAAGACATAGCTATCGAAATGAGAAAAACAGCGGTAACAATGATTCATAAAGCACAATCGGGTCATCCAGGTGGTTCATTATCTGCTGCGGACTTAATGACAGCGCTTTATTTTAAAGAAATGAACATTGATCCAATCAATCCTAACTGGGAAAATCGTGACAGATTTGTCCTATCCAAAGGACATGTTTGTCCAATTCAATATTCAGCTTTAGCCTTAAAAGGGTATGTCCCATATGACACGATATACACTTTAAGAGAATATGGTTCTCCATTCCAAGGACATCCAGACATGAAAAAATGCCCTGGTATTGATATCTCAACTGGATCGTTAGGTCAGGGACTTTCATGTGGTGTTGGGATGGCGCTGGCAGGAAAACGAGATAAAAAAGATTATCGTGTCTTTTCATTATTAGGTGATGGTGAATGTCAAGAAGGTCAAATTTGGGAAGCAGCTCAGACTGCTGTGAAATATCAATTAGATAATTTAGTTGTATTTGTCGATAACAACAGACTTCAAATCGATGGTTTTACTGATGAAATTATGCCGCTTCAAAATATCGAAAAGAAATTTGAGGCATTCGGTTTTGAAACGAAACGAATTGATGGACATTCAATGGAAGCGATTGTTGAGACATTAGATGAAATAAGAGAACTAAAAAATGGAAAACCAAAATGTATCGTCCTTGATACCGTAAAAGGGAAAGGCGTTTCATATATGGAGGATGTCGCAGATTGGCATGGAATTGCACCAAATGATGAGGAGTATAGACAGGCAATTGAAGAAATCGCAGGGGGGTTAATAAAATAATGAGTATCTTAGAAAAAACATTAACAACTAAGAAAGCAACTAGAGAAGCCTTTGGCGATGAGATTGTAAAGTTAGGGAAAGAAAATAAAGATATTTATGTCATTGATGTTGACATTGCGAAATCATGTAAAACGAGCAATTTTATTAAGCAATTACCAGCTCAACATATCAATGTTGGAATTGCAGAGCAAAATGCAGCTGGTTTAGCAGCAGGACTTGCAACAACTGGAAAGATCCCTTTTGTAAGCACCTACGCAGTTTTCGGTTCTTTAAGAATGGCAGAGCAAATTAGACAAGAGGTTTGTTATCCAAATTTGAATGTTAAAATTGCTTGTTCACATGGTGGATTAACGCCAGCTAACGATGGTGGAAGTCACCAAGCAATTGAAGATATGGGAGTATTAAGAAGCTTTCCAAATATGACAGTCATTATGGGGGCAGATTACTATTCTACTAGAAAGCTAGTTGAGCAAGCGGCAAAAATGTATGGTCCCGTTTACCTTCGCTTTACAAGAGATACAGTTCCAATGATTTATGACGAACATGAAGAATTTACAATCGGTAAGGCAAAAAAATTACAAGAAGGGTCAGACATTACCATTATTGCAAACGGTGACACGGTGCGTTTAGCGATTGAAGCGACGAAAGTGTTAGAAAAGGAAGGAATCTCTGTCAAGCTATTAGATATGCATACAATTAAACCATTAGACCGTGATGCTGTGGTTGAATGTTTAGAAGTTGGAAAAATTATTACTGTTGAAGACCACAATATTTTAAATGGATTGGGTAGCGCTGTATGTGAAGTTGTAGCAGAAGAAGGCAGGGGTAAGGTAAGTAGAATTGGGGTTCAGGATCAATTTGGTCAGTCTGCTCCATATGAAAAGCTATTAGAACTAAATGGAATCACTGTTGAAAACATCATTAATACTGCAAAAAAATTACTTCAGTAATTAGACAACACTATAACTTAGGAGTGAAAGATAATGTTTGAATTAAATGATAGAGTAGCAATCGTAACAGGAAGTGGATCAAAAAAAGGAATTGGACGTACAATTGCATTAGCACTTGCAAAACAAGGCGCTTCGATTGTTGTAGCTGATTTAAATTTAGAGGGAATCGATGACACTGTAAATGCGATAACAGAAGCTGGTGGTAAGGCGTTAGGTGTAGAGTTAAATGTTACAAATAAAGAGTCTGTTGATGCAATGGTAGAAAAAGTACTCGCCGAATACGGAAGAATTGATATACTCGTTAATAATGCAGGAATTTCTCAAAAAGTAACTGTTGAGGACATGACAATTGAAGATATGACGAGAGTTTTTAATGTCAATATGTTTGGACTGTTCCTATGTACACAAGCTGTACTAGAGCCAATGAAGAAACAAAAGTTTGGTAGAGTAATCAATCTTTCTTCAGTATCAGCTAAAAGAGGTGGCGGAGTATTCGGTGGCGCACATTATTCAGCATCGAAAGCTGCTGTATTAGGCTTTTCAAAGAATCTTGCTCGTGAAGTAGCTGTTGATGGAATCACTGTAAACAGTGTTGCACCAGGACTTGTAAATACGGAAATCTGGAAGTCCCTTCCTGAAGAGGATGCGAAAAAAGTGATTGATAGCATTCCAATGGGAAGACCTGGTGAAGTTAGTGAAATTGCGTCAGCTATCGCATTTTTAGCTTCAGAAGAAGCATCTTATATTACCGGAGAGGAAATAGATATCAACGGTGGTTCTCACATGGATTAATATTTATAGAATGAACAGGCATCCAAACCTTGGCTGCCTTTCAATTCATCATGGCTATTATCCATGAAATCATGTAGAGAGAAGTGAGAACAATCATTTTTAATCCTGTTTCCAGTAAAAAACTATATATCCAAATCTATAATCAGATACTTTCAGAGATTGAAGTTGGAACATTTAAAGAAGGAGATAGGCTTCCTACTGAAAGAGAGCTATGTGTTCTTTTTAATGTTAGTCGTGCCCCGGTTAGGCAAGCCCTTAGTGCATTGGAACTGAATGGAGTCATTTATTCACGCCAAGGAGAAGGCGTTTATGTAAATAACAGTAAGATTACGACAGGGAGTTTTCAAACAGCCTTCTTTTTAAAAACGATTTCACCTGAGGATATAGTTGAAGCAAGAATGAATATAGAACCACTTATCATAGAGTTTGCAGCTTTAAGAGCGAATGATAATGATATTAAAGCTCTTCAAAAAACGATCAACCAAATGGAAGAAGAAACAAAAGCAGGAGTTTATGTACCAGAAACAGATGAAGCATTACACAAACAAATTGCAGAGGCTTCACATAATGATTTATTTATAAAATTTATGTCAGCCATTAGTAATGCAATGAAGCAGCAGGAAATGTGGCATTTCATCAGGGATCGAACCGTAACCAGACCAGAATATAGAGACATAAATTTTCAGGAGCACCAATCACTAATTAATGCGATTAAGGAACATAATGCGAGAGAAGCAGTACAGCTAATGATCTCTCACATGGAAAATCTTTATGAGAGATATTGGAAAGCATGAATACATTTATTATTTTGACTAATCATGAATGTTCCTTTCCTTTTAAGTCTTACTCTCTTAAAGAGTGCTTTATTAAATAAACAGATGCTTATTTG
The DNA here is from genome assembly GCF_902829255.1 of Metabacillus niabensis. Lineage (GTDB taxonomy): Bacteria > Bacillota > Bacilli > Bacillales > Bacillaceae > Metabacillus > Metabacillus niabensis. The sequence continues at coordinate 7,338 of NZ_CADEPK010000431.1, forward strand.
AAAAAGTGATTGAAATAATTGGGAATAAATAAAAAGCAATGACAGTTGTTGGATTGAAAAGTAGACTTTAAGTATAAGAAAACTTGTATGATGAGTATACAAATATACAAACTTTACGATTGTTTGAATGGAGGAGATGGACTGATGGGTACAGTAATTTGCCAAAATTGTAATTCAACAATTGATCACTTTGAAGATGAAAAGGTAACTGTTCTTTATTCGAAGTGTAAATGCTGTGACAACAACGTTAATAAGGTTGAGAATAAAAACGACTGATGAGTTAGATTTACAAAATTTCTCAGTTGAAAATGAAAAGGTTTCCAAACTCATGGATTATGAATATTGTTTATTCAAACTAAAAAGGAACTTTGGAGGTATAGGAGTGCGGAGGAACAAATTGAAAAAGCAATTGCCTAATAACCTCCTTTGAACATGGTGGAAGACATGAAAATCGCAAAGATAACGTAATAGAAATTGAAATGCAATGCAATACAGATAAAATGAATCCAGTAAAAAAAATTAGTATATAATTAATCCTTAATAGTTTAGGATGTGAGGGATGGGTCTAACCATCTCTCTTTTTTTCATTTCTATAGTACTATTTTAAATTTTTCCATAAATATTAAAGAAGCTATAG
>NZ_CADEPK010000432.1 GCF_902829255.1 Metabacillus niabensis
GTTGGAGATGTGGTTAAAGGTATTGTAACGAAGGTAGAAGAAAAACAGGTAATAGTCGAAATAGAAAATTGTAAGTTTACAGGGATTATTCCAATAAGTGAACTTTCAAGTTTACATGTTGAAAAGGCATCAGATGTTATAAATGAAAATGATCAATTAGAATTAAAAGTGTTAAAGGTAGAAGAAGAAGCATTAGTTCTTTCTAAGAGAGCGATAGATGCGGAAAAAGCATGGGAATCGTTGGAACGAAAATATGAATCTAAAGAGGTTTTCGAAGCGGAAGTTAAGGATGTAGTTAAAGGTGGACTTGTAGTAGATTTAGGGGTAAGAGGATTCATCCCGGCATCTTTAGTTGAAGCTCATTTTGTAGAAGACTTTTCTGATTATATGGGAAAGACATTATCCTTAATCGTTGTTGAACTTGATCGTGAGAAAAACAGAGTAATTCTTTCTCATCGTGCTGTAATTGAAAAAGAGCAAAATGAAAAGAAGTCTGCTCTACTTGAAACGATTGAAGTTGGCTCCGTTATTGAAGGGAAAGTCCAAAGATTAACTGATTTTGGTGCATTTGTTGATATTGGTGGAATTGATGGTTTGGTTCATATTTCACAGCTTTCTCATTCTCATATTGATAAGCCATCTGATGTAGTTGAGGAAGGGCAAACAGTGTCAGTTAAGGTACTAGGTGTAGATCGTGATAATGAGAGAATTTCTCTATCGATAAAAGAAACACAACCTGGCCCATGGGCTAACATCGCTGAAAAGGTTAAAGTAGGTGATGTAGTAGAAGGACATGTAAAAAGATTAGTATCATTTGGTGCATTTGTAGAAATACTACCAGGTGTAGAGGGTCTTGTTCACATTTCTCAAATTTCAAATAAACATATTGGTACACCACAGGAAGTACTTGAGTATAATCAATCAGTAAAAGTAAAAGTTCTTGATGTGAATGAAGAAGAACAACGAATTTCTTTAAGCATGCGTGAATTAGAGGAAACTCAAAAAGCATCAGATGAGGACTTCCGTAATTACCAAGCTCAGGAAGAAACTTCATCAGGATTCCAACTTGGTGAAATGATTGGAGATCAATTGAAAAAATTAAAATAATTAAAATGGTGGTATAGTTGAGCAATCGAGCAGAACGAAAACTTGAACATATTCAGCACGCATTAACAACTGGTCAAGACCGTACGAATGGACTTGAAGATATAACGTTTGTTCATCAAAGTCTACCTAATGTATCAGTAACAGATATCGATTTATCAACAAAAATTGGCGAACTTTCTTTAAGTTCGCCAATTTTTATAAATGCCATGACTGGTGGCGGGGGACAGAGTACACTTGAAATAAATAAGGCTTTAGCAAATGTTGCGCGGGAAACAAATATTGCGATAGCTGTTGGCTCACAAATGTCTGCCCTAAAGGATAAAGAAGAAAGACCTACATATGAGGTAATAAGAAAAGTAAATAAAAGCGGAATCATTATCGGAAATTTAGGTAGTGAAGCAACAGTTGAGCAAGCAAAGCAAGCTGTTGACATGATAGAAGCAAATGCTTTGCAAATTCATCTAAATGTAGTTCAGGAGCTTATTATGCCTGAAGGTGATCGGGATTTTACTGATGTTTTAAATAGAATCGAAAAGATTGTTTCCGCTATCCCTATACCGGTTATCGTTAAAGAGGTTGGGTTTGGAATGAATAAGGAAGTAGCAAAAAAGTTAAAGGAAGTTGGTGTTTGCGTAGTTGATGTTGGAGGATACGGCGGAACAAATTTTGCAAAAGTTGAAAACTTAAGAAGAGAAAGTGTGTTAGATTATTTTAATCAATGGGGAATTCCAACTGCAGCATCTATTGCTGAGGTGAGGAGTGTCGATGAACAGATGTCGATCATCGGTACAGGAGGAATTCAAAACGCACTTGATATAGCAAAAGCGATCGGTTTAGGGGCATCAGCAGTCGGGATCTCTGGTTACTTCTTAAAGGTATTAATAGAGCAGGATGCTAAAAAATTAACACGTTTAATCGAACAAATGAAATTAGATTTAACACTTCTTATGACAGCTTTAGGCACTAGAACAATTAAAGAGCTACAACTAGCTCCTTTAATTATAACCGGTCACACACATCATTGGTTAACTGAAAGAGGAATTGATACGAAACGGTATAGTTTAAGGACTAAAGAGTGATATTTTAAATTGGCTATTACAGAAAGGAAGAATCCTTCGTGTAATAGCCTTATTTATTTTTGCCCAGTACAACTGGTGTTGATTTCTGCTTCAGACATGTGCTTTTTATTGGATGATCTTGAGCCTCCCTCTTAAGCTCAATATGTGGGTAACCAATGACACGTTTCTCTCTACATGAGTCTTATGTATCCGTTCTAATCAATTAAGTGGATAAAAATCAAGAATAACCTTTAACATTGCTATTTATTTTAAAAAGTTCTTACCTACCTTTCTATAAAAAATTTCTCCTTATTTTCTCCAATGTTTGATTAAAGATAATTGAAAAAAGGCATAATGGGTATAGTAGGAGGAGTAGGAAGTGGAAGGAATATATTTTTATTGGATTATGTGGCTAGCTTGGATAGTAACAACATTTTTAATGAAGAAAAATAAGCTGAGAGTGAAGCTGAGTATTTTTTTAATGATTACGATTTTATTAAGTAAATATTATGTCATTGTCGGAGATTACACGATAAGGGTGTCACTGTTCTTGTTTTTATTTCTTGGATATTACTTAGCTGTTAAACAGAAACAACAAAAATCGCTCTCTTTACTTATCATGACGCTAACTTTAACCTTTGCTTATTCAGGAATTTTGTTGTTCAGAGTATATGATCCCGTTTGGTTCTTCATCGATTATCGGTTATTAGTAAGTGTATTAATTGGTGTTTTAGCCATTTATTTAGGGAAACATCCTATACATAGATTTGCATTGTGTATGATTTCTATATGCCAAGGGGAATTTTTATATTGGATGATATTAGGGAAATTTTATGATGGTCTAACGATCGGTACTTCTGCTTGCTTAGATATGCTAGTGATCGGCTGTTTAATTATATTTTTATGGATGGTAACAGAACATATTATTACGATTTTAGAACATACATTACAAAAACCTGCAAAGGAGAAACAAGGTTAATATGAATGAATATACGTACCCGGTTATTTTTGGAATATTAGTCGGGGTATTATGTAGATTGCATATGTTAAAAACAGACTACCGACAATATCCAACATATTTACACGGAAAGATAATCCATATAGCACTTGGATTTATCGCTGCAGGTTTAGGAACAGTTGCTGTCCCTTCGATTATGGAGGAAGATTTTACTGCAATTACCTTTCTTACTCTTGCAGCTTCTCAATTTCGCGATGTCCGTAATATGGAAAGAAATACACTAACTGTTCTCGATGGCTATGAACTTGTCCCTCGGGGAAGCACTTATATTGAGGGAATTGCTGTTGCATTCGAGAGTAGAAATTATTTAGTTATATTTACCTCTCTTTTTACGACTTTAGCTTATTTAGTAGGAAACTTACTATTAGCCATTTTAGTAGGAATAATTTGTTTTTTTGTTTGTCGAAGATTAATGTCAGGAACTTGTATAAAAGATATTGTGACAATTGAATATGTAGAGCCGCATTTTGAAGGTGCTGGCCTGTATGTTGGAAATATTTATATTATGAATATCGGGATACCAGATAAACAGAAGGATGTTCTTAAATATGGTATGGGATTTATCCTAACTCCAAAAAGTGTAAATTCAAAAGCTACAATTGCAAATTTAGGACAAAGACAGGCGATATTACATGATGTTTCAACTGCATTAGGAGTAGTTCGTGATTCAGGTGAACCAGCTTTAGTTCCTTTAGCAAAAAGAGACCTTAGTGATGGAAGATTAGGGGTTTTTGTTTTACCCCAGGAACGAGATATAGAAAAAGCAATTCGTGTCATTGGTGAGACACCAACGCTTGAGAATGCAATTAGAATGCCTACTGAAGCAAAGGCGAATCACAAAGGAGAAAATAGATGAGTTCAACATTGGATAAATATATTCTTGCGATCATTACTACTGATAAAACTAAAGCTGCAGGTGGCACAGCAATATTTATATGTAAAACAAAAGAGGAAATGGATTTTTATGCAAAAAACCTTGAAGCAATTTTAGATGGAATCGCGCATGGAATCGGTGATGATATGTATATTGTTGTTAAACACTAAGTTGAGTATTTGAAAAATGTTTGCTAATATATAAAAGTTAAGCCCTTCTTTTTGATAGAAGGGTTTCTTTTATCAGCTTAAAAAAGGATAAAATAGTGTCGATGTTACTTTCTGAATCCAGTAATTCGAATTTTATCCTTAGAAGCTTAAAGGAATCTCCGCTTGCACTTTTTTGTTATGAGCAAACTTTGCAGCGAAAATCTAAACAAGTCTGCACATACACTGTATGATGATTGTAGGTGTGGGTCATTATAAAAATAATGATTGCAATATTTCATACATAACATAGATATTTTGGACAGGCTTCAACTAATAGCAAACTTATGTAATAGTGTTCATGGTAAAAAAGTAAGGCTCTTTACTAAAAGTTTGTTGTTTTTAGTATTAACTTTATAAGGGTTGATTGGAATTGGAGCGTAAATGCGAGAATCCTGCGGGATGTGTGGGAGAGGTTAATCTTGAGCAGGTATTTACACTGAGGAAGCTCACCACCCACCCCGCGGAAAGCAAGTCTGCACGAGGAAATCAACGACGAACGACTACACTGTAAAAAAAGTAACAAAGTTTGCGAAAACAGCCAATTATTTTTACTTATTAAAGTTAACAAATAAAATCTCAAAAATTCTATTTAGACATATATAGAATGAATTTAAGAAAGGGTGAAGGGTATGGCAAAACCTGTTGTCGCGATTGTTGGCCGTCCTAATGTAGGGAAATCGACAATTTTTAATCGAATTGCAGGAGAGAGAATTTCTATTGTAGAAGATGTACCAGGAGTAACTAGAGATCGAATTTATAGTTCAGGAGAATGGTTAAACTATCAATTCAATCTAATTGATACAGGTGGAATTGATATTGGGGATGAACCATTCTTATCGCAAATTAGACATCAGGCTGAAATTGCTATTGAAGAAGCAGATGTTATTATTTTCTTAACTAATGTTCGTGAAGGTGTAACTGCCGCAGATGAAGAAGTTGCAAAGATATTATATCGTTCAAATAAACCTGTTGTTCTTGCGGTGAATAAAGTTGATAATCCTGAAATGAGAGCAAACATTTATGATTTTTATTCATTAGGATTTGGAGAGCCATTTCCAATCTCAGGATCCCATGGATTAGGTTTAGGAGATTTATTAGATGAGGTCGCGAAAAACTTTAAAAATTTAGGGACAGAAGATTATGATGACTCAACGATCAAATTTTCTTTAATTGGTCGTCCTAATGTCGGGAAATCATCATTAGTAAATGCTATTTTAGGTGAAGAACGTGTCATCGTAAGTGATATTGCCGGAACTACGCGTGATGCAATTGATACTGTGTATAAATATGAGGGTCAAGAGTTTGTCATTATTGATACAGCAGGAATGAGAAAAAAAGGGAAAGTGTATGAAACTACTGAGAAATACAGTGTTCTTCGTGCTCTTAAGGCGATAGATCGTTCAGATGTTATTTTAGTAGTACTTAATGGAGAAGAAGGTATCATTGAGCAGGATAAGCATATTGCAGGTTATGCTCATGAAGCAGGAAAATCTGTTGTTATAGTAGTGAATAAATGGGATGCTGTAGAAAAAGATGAACGGACAATGAAAGAATTTGAAGAAAATATTCGAGATCATTTCAAGTTTTTAGATTATGCTCCAATTGTGTTTTTATCAGCGATCACAAAGAAACGGATTCATACATTAATGCCAAAAATAATTCTTGCGAGTGAAAATCATTCAAGAAGAGTCCAAACGAATGTATTAAATGACGTCGTAATGGATGCGGTCGCAATGAATCCAACTCCAACACATAAAGGAAAAAGATTAAAAATCTTCTATACTGCACAAGTAGCTGTAAAACCACCTACTTTTGTTGTGTTTGTTAATGACCCTGAACTTATGCATTTTTCGTATGAACGATTTTTAGAAAATCGAATTCGCGATGCTTTTGAGTTTGAAGGAACTCCAATTAAAATTTTTGCAAGGGAAAGAAAATAATTGATAGTAAAGGGTAATGCATCAAAAATGGGTTACCCTTTTTTAGAAAAGGACGTGTTACTATGGAACAAATAACAGTATTAGGTGCCGGTAGCTGGGGTACGGCATTAGCAATTGTGCTTGCTGATAACGGACATCATGTGAAGTTATGGGGCCATCGTCCAGAAGCGATTGAAGAATTGAATCGTACGAGAAGAAACGAAAAATATCTACCAGGTATTGAATTACCAAGTAATATAACAGGTTATTCAAATTTAAGAGAAAGTCTTGAAGAGGTACAAACCATTGTTTTAGCCGTTCCAACAAAGGCTATTCGCGATGTTCTTAAAGACATATCAAGCATGTTAGAAAAAGAAATGACGATTGTTCATGTTAGTAAGGGGATAGAACCAAATACATTAATGCGTATTTCCGAGATAATTGAAGAGGAAATGCCTTCTCATTTATTAAAAGATGTCGTCGTATTATCTGGACCAAGTCATGCGGAAGAAGTAAGCAGACGACATATTACAACAGTTACCTCATCATCAAAAAATATGGAAGCTGCAGAATACATACAGGATTTATTTATGAACCAACATTTTCGGGTGTATACGAATCCAGATGTTATTGGCGTCGAAATTGGTGGAGCTTTAAAAAATATTATTGCGTTAGCAGCGGGTATCACAGATGGACTTGGATATGGTGATAATGCAAAAGCAGCTCTCATTACTAGAGGGCTTGCGGAAATTGCTCGATTAGGAAGTAAAATGGGAGGGAATCCTCTTACGTTTTCTGGGTTAACAGGTATAGGGGATTTAATTGTTACATGTACAAGTGTCCATTCTCGTAACTGGAGAGCAGGACATTTACTTGGTAAGGGACAAAACCTAGATGAAGTATTAGATAATATGGGAATGGTCGTTGAGGGAGTTCGTACTACAAAGGCTGCTTACCAACTGGCGAAAAAATACAATGTAATGATGCCAATTACAGAAGCGTTATATGAAGTCTTATTCAATGGACAGTCACCTAAGGTAGCGGTTGATTCATTAATGGCTCGAGTAAAAACACATGAAATGGAAGATCTCGTGAATATTATGGAGAATCGCTAAAAGATATATTCTTTCAGTAAGCTAAATTTTCTTTGGTGATGAAAAATATGTAGTTGATAAAAGAAGTATTTTATTATTGATGTGACCATCATGACATATATAGCATACTATAAGAAGAATAATTCTAAGGGTAATAATATATCCGATAAGGTATAAACTGCGTTCACAAAAAAAAGCGGGAATTTATGTATTGGTGGTTTTTTCCTTGGTTGCCTGAACACTATACCTTTCTTGTGAAGTTTACATGACATTTCTAGGCATTAGAGGATACAAAATCATTAAAAACCGCATAATATGCAACGTAGTTAATTAAGAGTTGTTCTTATGTTGGGTACAATTTAGTCATTCACCTTGCTGAAGTAAAGTTCGTCCCCTCTTTACTTCAGTTTTTTTTTCATTTTTAGTACTATAGGATCTGTATTGTAAACGCCTTCTGATTAAAGGGGATTTGAGCTATGACCTTTGGACAAGCATACTAAAGTATATTATAATCTACAAAGAGTGTACGTAAATGGGAACGGAGAAGAAGATTGACAGGCAATGAAGAGGAAATATAAAAATTTAAATTATAATTTAAAGGTGTAAAAAAATCTGAACATTTATTTAGTAAAATATTTTTATTTAGCTTTTCAATATAAAAAATTTAAAAATGCTTTTTCAGCTGTTTTAATAGCTGAATTAAGCGCTTTTTCTTTGCTTTTAGGAGGGGAACGCTATGAGTATTGCTTTAATGAAAATGTGGATTTCATTTGCTTCTATGGGGTTTATGTTTATTGCTATCATATTAATCTATTTGAGTCGTTTCAAACTTAAAAACGGAATAATTAAATTTATAGTAACATTATTTGCCTATATTTTTATGATTCTAGCAGGAATAATCATACTTTTTGTTGTTTTTAGTGGACCTGTATCTGAATAAAACGGTAAAAGGAAGTTGTTAACGATGAAGTGTTTGAAAATGTTACCTATAATTATAGGCTGTGCATTACTTGCTGGTTGTTTATACCCTGACGATAAATTACAAAAGAATACAATTCCCTATGAGGATCAAATTGCTGCTGTTCAAAGTTCAGTTAACAAATTTCAAGAGGATACAGATGGGCTATTACCAATAAAAACAAGGGACATGTCAACACCTATTTATCAAAAATATCCAATCGATTTTTCGGCCATTTCACCTAAATACATAGCCGAACCACCAGGAACGGCCTTTGAAAGTGGGGGAGTCTATCTTTACGTCTTAGTCGATGTTGAAGAAAACCCAACAGTTAAGTTAATTGATATTCGCATATCTGAAGCAATACAAGAGCTAAAGCTTAGACTTGATGTATATCGTCAATCGAATGGGTATCCACCATTTAAAGAGAAGATAACTGATAATGTATATACTCTAGATTATGATAAGCTTGGATATAATGAACCACCAACTGTTCAAAGTCCCTTTTCAGGTGAATATTTGCCATTTGTCATAGATACTAATGCTGAAGTTTATGTAGATTATCGAATTGATTTGTATAAGGCGCTAGAATCAAATGACCATAATTTTAAAACAGGTGATGATATTAGAGATATTTTAGTGTCAAATAGTCACTTTGTTCCAGTTTATTCGCTTCCGTATACAATAAATGATAAAGGTGAACCAGTATTTTATGTTGAAAAGAAATAAAAAAATAGATAAATAAGTCATGAACCCTTCTTTTAAGAATAAACTTTAAAAGAAGGGTTTTCTTTTACGCTTAAGTAATGGATTAAGAATGATATATGAATGATGGTAGAAAAAAATTTGTTAGCTAAGTCATAAATAAATAGGACAACATCATACATATATAGAGTCCTATAGATGACGGATAAGCTTTATCCCAAATTGTAAAATCGGGAGGGGATCACTTGGAAAAAGTAGATATTTTCAAGGATATCGCTGAACGAACTGGTGGCGATATATATTTAGGAGTAGTTGGTGCAGTAAGAACAGGTAAATCTACTTTTATTAAGAAGTTTATGGAGCTAGTTGTTTTACCTAATATTGAAAACGAATCAGATAAAGCTAGAGCTCAAGACGAATTACCACAAAGTGCAGCTGGTAAAACGATTATGACAACTGAGCCTAAATTTGTCCCAAATCAAGCTGTTTCAATCCATGTTGGTGAGGGACTTGACGTCAATATTAGATTAGTAGATTGTGTAGGTTATACTGTACCAGGAGCTAAAGGATATGAGGATGAAAATGGGCCAAGAATGATTAATACACCTTGGTATGAAGAACCAATACCTTTTCATGAAGCTGCAGAAATTGGAACTCGTAAAGTGATACAAGAACACTCTACAATCGGATGTGTCATTACAACTGACGGTTCTATTGGGGATATACCTCGGGCAGACTACTTAGAGGCTGAAGCAAGGGTCATTGACGAGCTAAAAGAGGTAGGAAAACCGTTTATTATGATTATTAATACCGTAAGACCGCACCATCCGGAAACAGAAGCCCTTCGACAATCTTTAAATGAAAAATATGATATTCCTGTACTTGCAATGAGTGTAGAAAGTATGAGGGAGTCAGATGTATTAAATGTATTAAGAGAATCATTATATGAATTCCCAGTATTAGAGGTAAATGTTAATTTGCCAAGCTGGGTCATGGTATTAAGAGAAAATCATTGGTTAAGAGAAAGCTATCAAGAAGCAGTACAAGATACAGTGAAAGATATTAAAAGGTTAAGAGATGTTGATCGTGTTGTAGGACAGTTTAGTGAGTATGATTTTATTAATAAAGCGAGTCTTGCTGGAATAGAAATGGGTCAAGGGATAGCTGAGATTGACTTATATGCTCCTGATGATTTATACGATCAAATTTTAAAAGAAGTAGTAGGCGTTGAAATTCGTGGTAAGGATCATCTATTACAACTAATGCAGGATTTCGCCTATGCTAAAGCAGAATATGATCAAGTTGCTGATGCCTTAAAAATGGTCAAACAAACTGGATATGGAATTGCCGCACCTGCACTGACGGATATGAGCCTTGATGAACCAGAAATTATCCGACAAGGTTCAAGGTTTGGTGTAAGATTAAAGGCTGTAGCTCCATCAATCCATATGATTAAGGTTGATGTGGAATCAGAATTCGCACCAATTATTGGAACTGAAAAGCAATCAGAGGAATTAGTTCGATATTTAATGCAAGACTTTGAAGATAATCCATTATCAATTTGGAATTCTGATATTTTTGGTCGCAGCTTAAGTTCAATTGTTCGTGAGGGAATTCAGGCTAAATTATCCCTAATGCCTGAAAATGCTCGATACAAACTGAAAGAAACTCTAGAAAGAATCATTAATGAAGGATCCGGTGGATTAATAGCCATCATATTATAACCTTAAGACCTCCCTAAAAAGAGGTCTTTTTCTTTTTTGCTGGTGGATAGGCTAATCTTTTTCGAAATTTCTCTTAAGAAGCAGCCTTTAAAAAATCAATCGGAAAAATTCAAACAATTATTTGGAAGGGACTATCGTGAAGAGCATAGTTTTATGAAATTCTTGAAAAAAGTTGAAAGTTTAGTTAAAGTAAGAAAAATTATATTGAAAAACAGAAAATTTCAAAAAAAATTATTATTACAATTAGATTAAATATATTAATAAAATAATTCAGTAAATTTGTTAAAAAT
>NZ_CADEPK010000433.1 GCF_902829255.1 Metabacillus niabensis
ATATAATGAAAATGCAATTGTTGCTGAACCTGCAGGCGCAATGTCAATTGCTTCATTAGACTTCCTAAGGGAGGAAATTAAAGGGAAAAATGTTGTATGTATCGTAAGTGGAGGTAATAATGACATTGGTCGTATGCAGGAAATTAAGGAACGCTCAATGATTTATGAAGGATTACAACATTATTTTATTGTTAACTTTCCGCAACGTGCAGGTGCTTTAAGAGAATTTTTAGATGAAGTACTTGGACCTAATGATGATATTAACCGTTTTGAATATACGAAAAAGAATAATAAAGAAAATGGACCTGCTCTTGTAGGGATCGAATTAAAGCACAAAGGTGATTATGAACCACTTGTTCAAAGAATGAAGAAAAAAGGCTTTTTCTATACAGAGGTAAATAAAGATAGTAATCTATTCCATTTACTTATTTAAGTGAAAAGGTACATGAATTGGAATGTAAAATCCATAAATTCAACTGATTAAAATGAAAAATTTTGAGGCTGTCTAACGAAATAGTTAGGCAGCCTCTTTATCTTTATGATGTTTCTATTTGGCGCAGTATTTTCCTTGTTTATTCCCGCTACAGGCTTTCGCTTACCGTGAACGGTCTGGGTTTCATGTTGTTAGGCCTGTAAAATCTCCCTTTGCCGTGTGATGCTCGCGACTCACGTATTCTAACCAATATACAAGGTGCTAATATATCAACAAAAGCTTTAAAAATGTCTTTAATTTATAATTAAAAACTTATAAAGTTTAAAATTAATCAAAAAATAAGAAAAATGTTCACAATTCACTATTGAATTGGAAATGTTTACAATTGAAACCTGTTCAATACACTGTATAATTAAGATACTATTCAAAGGGAAGTGATGAACCTGAGCAATGTGAAAGTGGTAACAGACTCAACAATTGATATTGATCAAAAACTAGTAGAAAAATATGGGATAACAATCGTTCCTTTATCGATTACAATTGATAATCATACATATATTGATGGAATCGACTTAAAGGCAGATGAATTTATAGATAAAATGAAGGTTGCTTCTGAACTTCCGAAGAGTTCTCAGCCTTCTACAGGGACGTTTTTGGAGGTTTATGACCGTTTAGGTGAAGATGGAAGTTCTGTTATTTCAATTCACATGACACAAACGTTAAGTGGAACAATCCAATCTGCGCAAGGTGCATCGCAAATGACAAATACGGATGTAACTGTTATTGATTCAATGTTCATCTCCAAGGCTCTTGGCTTTCAAGTTTTAGAAGCTGCAAAAATGGCAAAAGAGGGGTATGAAAAAGAAAAAATCGTAAAGAGGCTGGAAGTAATCCGGCAAAACACACGGTTATATATTACCGTCGATACTCTTGAAAACTTAGCAAAAGGTGGAAGGATCGGGAGAGGAAAGGCTTTAATTGGTTCTTTATTGAACGTTAAACCAATTGCAAGCTTACAAGAGGGAGTTTATACGCCAATAAGCAAGGTAAGGAGTCATTCACAAGCCATTAAATATTTAGTCAAACAGTTTGCAGAGGATGTAAAAGGCAAGACAGTTAAAGCTGTTGGAATTGCTCATGCTGATGCTCATGATTTAGCTGCTAAACTTAAACAAGCGCTTATTGAGTTTGCTCCTAATTGTCAAATCGATATTTCATATACAACACCAATTATTTCAACCCATACAGGTCCAGGGGCAATAGGATTTATGTTTTTCTCTGAATAATTTAGCAAGGAAGATGATTTGTTAAAAAACATGCATCTTCCTTTTACGTTTTGGAGCATTTGTTTTACCTGTTATTTTACTGTGGTGTTTCAGTGTAAATAAATGGATGTTGCTTACATATAGTAAATTAAAGAGTACTAGATATAAAGAAGTCATAAAACCTTCACATGGTATCCTTTAATTTCCACACTTTCTTTGATAAAATTTCATAGTAGTTATCAGCATTCAAAAAAATGTGATAAGTGAAGGGTGAATAGTAGTTGTTTAATAAAAAATCTAGGTTTTTAGCTGCAATAATTGGTTTCGTTATTCTTTTACTTATAGTTGGTATCATCGGTTTTCAAATGTTTGGAACGGCATCTCCAATAAAAAATCCACTTAACTATGAAGTGCAAAATTTCCAATTTCATAATCAAGATGGTAAAACAGTTTCTTTAGAGGATTTAAAAGGTGATGTTTGGCTTGCAAACTTCATCTTTACAAACTGTGAAACAGTTTGCCCTCCAATGACTGCAAACATGTCAAAAATACAAAAAAAGATAAAAGAAGAGGGCTTAAATGCAAAAATTATCTCATTTAGTGTAGATCCTGAAGTTGATACCCCTGATAAGATAAAAGAATTTACAAAGCCATATGACATCACATTTGATAATTGGAGCTTCTTGACTGGATATAAACAAGAGGAAATTGAAAAGTTTGCTAGTAAAAGCTTTAAAGCGCTAGTAAAAAAACCGGAAAATTCAGATCAAGTCATACATGGTACGAATTTTTATTTAATTGATCAAAATGGAAGAGTAATGAAAGATTATGTTGGAAGTAATGCGGATACTCCTTATGAAGAAATTATCTCAGATATAAAAGCATTGGAAAATAGTAAATAGTAGTGATTATGATGGATTCCAAATTGGAATCTTTTTTACTAAGATTTAATTTTTATAAAATGATATAATTTGCCTTTAAACTAATTATAGGGTGATTGTATGTTGAAGAAAATAGTGTTAACCTTCATTTCATTTGTTATTTTAACAGGATGTTTGCAACAGCAAAGCTCAACATTAACAACTAATTCTATTAGCCTTGATACAAAAGTACAACCTCCTAGTTCCTTTATTCCTAAGACGATAAAAGTTGTCGCAATTGGTGATTCATTAACTGAGGGAATTGGTGATGAATCAAACCAAGGTGGCTATATTGGGATGTTAAAGGAAGAGCTTGAAGAGGAAAAAAGAATAAAAGAGGTTGAATTAACTAATTTTGGAGTTAAAGGACATAAAACAAGTAATCTACAAAAAAAACTAAAAGAACAAAAGGTTATTTCTAGTTTGAAAGAAGCGGATTTCGTTATCATGACAATCGGGGGAAATGATTTAATGAAAGTTGTTCGGGGAAATTTATTTTCACTCGATTATGAGCCATTTCGTTTAGAACAGAAAAATTTTGAGAAGAATTTGAAAGACATTTTTACAACGATTCGAAAACACAATGCTAAAGCAGAGATTGTTTATATTGGATTATATAATCCATTTAAACATATGTTACCTGAATTAACGGAAATTGATGAAATTATTTCTGAATGGAATATGTCGACACAACAAATGCTACAAAAGGATAAGCATAGTATATACGTTTCAGTTGAAGATATATTTATATCAGAATCCGAAGAAATGTTACTTTCAGAAGATCAATTTCATCCTAATTCAAAAGGGTATTCGCTAATTGCAGATCGGGTGTTAGAGAAAATGAAATCTGAAAGTCTCTTCGTTGATATACGTTAAGAAATGAGTGGTTAATTTGAAAAAATGGAAATTTGCTTTTATTTTTTTGGCTAGTTTTAACTTATTGTGTATTCTTCTTATTGGCGGATATTTGTTTATTCCGGCAAAAACAGATAAACAAGTTTTACCGAAAGTAAGTAACCAAGATGAAACAGTTCCTTTTCTAATAAAAAGCGATAAAGAGTCATTAACAAAATTGATAAATCATTATCTTGAGGAAGAAACTGACCAAGAAAATTTACAATATCGGGTTGATATTAATAATTATGTAAATGTTTATGGAGCAATAAAAGCGTTTAATAAAACGATAGATATGCAATTAGTATTAAAGCCAAAAATTATTTCTGATGGTAATTTACAGTTGCAAGTTAAAGAGCTATCAATAGGTCGTTTCCAATTGCCGGTCTCATATGTATTAACTTATATGAATACATATTATGATTTACCGAGTTATGTCAAAATAAATTCTAACAAAAAGGTTTTTAATATTTATCTTAATGAGCTAACTTTAAAAAATGGATTTACTGCAAGGGCGGAGAGTTTTGATTTAGAAAAGGATAATATAAACTTTACTGTTAATGTACCGTTGCCATAAAAAAGTTAAAACGGACAAAAAATAGTTCGTTGCTGCGAAAAATATAATTGGTAAATTTATCTACCTGTTATTGTGAGTTAGGAAA
>NZ_CADEPK010000434.1 GCF_902829255.1 Metabacillus niabensis
GTTATAGATTCATAGTTATACAAATTTGGCATATCTAATAATTTATCATTCAAAATGAAAAATTTTACTAATTATATTTAAATTGAATTGTAAACCATAAAGGATTTTTTCCATTAAAAGAGAATTATAGATAGTGGAAACCTCTAACCGATAAGTTTTTTTCTGAATGATTAATTTTTTTACATAAAGAGTAATTTCATTAGTGAAGGATTTTATAGATGCTTGCCTTATTATTTTCTAATAAATGTCATGGACAGTAATAATAAAAGGAGGGGAACTATGAATCGTCATGCCATTAACATTGACACAGTGATACAGGATATCGAAGTATATGCTGTAGTTTCATCTAACGGACGTTTCCAATATATTTCCTCTAATTCAGTTGAACTTGTTGGTTATTCGAATAATCATATTATTGGTAAATATATTAAAGATTTTATTCATAGTGAAGATGTCTTTTTACTTGAAAGTTACTTTTTTAATGAACATCATTTATATCCTTGTACTTTCCGTTTTTTAACAGACGATGGTCATTACATTTGGCTTGAGGCTTCATTAGATTTTATTCGCAGTACAGTTACTAAACATAATCAAGAAATTGTTCTAAGGATGAAGGCACTTGATACGAAATATCCTGTTAATCAGCTAGGGTTAGAAAATAAGCTAAGTGCTATAGATGGAAATAGTGAAAAAAATGCCCATGATCATTTATTAGAAGATTTACCGAGTCCTTTGTTTATCGCATCATATGGAAAAATCCTCTATGTGAATAAAGCATTTGAGGAATTACTTGGTACAAGCTCAAAAGAACAATTAATTGGTAAATATACGATTGATTTTATAGATAAGAGTTTTCATGATATTGTTTGGTATCGAATTCAAAAATTACATAATGGAGAAAAGATTGGAATCATTGAACAAACATGGAGAAAGCTTGATGGAAATGAAATAAATGTTGAGGTTTCTGCTAATTTAACAACTTATAATGGTGAAAAGGTTGAATTAATTGTCCTAACTGATATTTCCTCAAGAAGAAAATTTCAAAAAATTCTCCAAAAGAGTAGGGAACGTTATCAAAGGTTAATTGATAATTCAATTGATACAATTGCAGTAATCCATAAAGATAAGTGGGTGTTTGTAAACGATTCTGGTGTAAAGCTTTTTGAAGCTGAAGATTATTCAGAAATGCTAGGGAGAAATATCTTTGAACATTTACATCCAAATGATCACAAGCATATGAGAGATTCGCTTAATAGTATATTAAAGGGTGAAGCAGAGGTACAAATCACTAATCAATCTTGGATCATTTCGGACGAAAAAACGATTTATACGGAAATGGTGGGCATTCCTACTACCTATTTAGGTGATGGTGCTGTACAAGTGATATTACGAGATATATCAGACCGTAAAAAGACGGAAGAATTAATGCTACGTTCTGAAAAGCTTTCCATCGCTGGTCAACTTGCAGCTGGAATCGCTCATGAAATTAGAAATCCTTTAACAGCAATTAAAGGTTTTTTACAAATAATGCAGCCTGAATACAAAAAACATCAGCAATATTTTAATATTGTATTTTCTGAACTAGATCGGATTGAAGTTATTCTAAGTGAGCTTCTCATTTTAGCTAAGCCACAAGAGAAAAAGTTTAAGAAAGCCAACATGGTAACATTGCTACAGGATGTAGCGATGCTATTAGAAACTCAGGCAAACTTAAATAGCGTTTCGATTGAGCAAATTCATGAGGAAAAAGATTTATCTCTATTTTGTGATCAAAATCAGTTAAAGCAAGTTTTTATCAATCTCTTTAAAAATGCAATTGATGCAATGCCTAAAGGTGGAAATGTTAAAGTTCATACAAAGAAACAGAACGGGAAAATTCATATTATGGTAAAGGATGAGGGAGAAGGAATTCCTTCAGAATTAATGGAAAGAATTGGTGAACCTTTTCTAACTACAAAGGAAAAAGGTAATGGTTTAGGGTTAATGATTACGTATAAAATCATTGAAGACCATAATGGAACGATTGTGGTTGATAGTAAACTAAATGAAGGTACTACATTTATTGTTGAGTTACCATTAGAATGAAAACAGCGGCTAATTAGCCGCTGTTTGTTATTTATGAAATTTGCTGTATATATTTTTCGATTCGATCCATAGCTTCGATTAATTGTTCCATTGATACAGCATAGGAAAGTCGTACATAACCCTCACCATATTCTGAAAAAGCACTTCCTGGTACAAGGGCTACTCCTGCGTTTTTGACAAGTGAAAGTGCAAAGTCAAATGAGGTTTGCTTAAATTTTTTAATTGAAGGAAACAAATAAAAAGCTCCATCAGGTTTAACCACATCAAATCCCATATTAATAAGTCGTTGATAAACATAATTCAACCGTTCTTCATAAAACTTCTTCATTACGTCTGCGTCGTCTTTTCCAACAGTCAATGCTTCAATCGCTGCCTTTTGCGCAACAGAGGTTGCACATGATACATTGTATTGATGGACTTTTAAAAGGTGCTTTGATACAACCTCTGGTGCGAATAATAAACCAACACGCCATCCAGTCATACTATGAGATTTTGAAAGTCCATTAATAACGATTGTTTGTTCACGAAGAAAATTCGCGATTGAAGTGTGTTTTTTTCCGTAAACAAGTTCACTATAGATTTCATCTGATAAGATAAAAAGATTACGTCCTCTTACTAAATCAGCTATCTCTTTTAGCTCATGAGCATCAAGTGTGACACCAGTTGGATTTGATGGGTAAGGGAGAACGATACATCTAGTCTTATCTGTAAGATAAGGTTTAAGTAGTTCTGCTGTTAATTTAAATTGATTTTTTGTTGTATCTACATAAATTGGAATACCACCAGCTAATTTAATAAGTGGTTCATAACCTGGATAAACAGGACTAGGTAAGATAACCTCTGAACCTTCCTCTAGCAGTGTTCGGAACGTACAATCGATCGCTTGGCTTGCACCAACTGTTACAATCACCTCATGATCTGGACTATATGTAAGATCGTATTTATCATTCATAAATTGGCATGCTGCTTCACGTAACTCATAGATACCTGCATTATGTGTGTAAGTCGTGTAATTTTCCTCAATCGCTCTTATCCCAGCTTCCTTTACATGCTGTGGTGTTGCGAAATCAGGTTGTCCGATCGTTAGTGAAATAACATCCTTATAATCGGCAACCATATTAAAAAATTTTCTAATTCCCGAAATTTCTATTTGCTTTACCTTTGAATTGACTAAATGTTCCATTACTGTCCTCCTTATATTTTTTCAAGTGATTCGAATGGATGACAAAAGAGTATAAAAGTAATTTTAAGGCTCTTCCAACCTATTGTCATCCTTTTCTTTTAAAACGCCATTGAAAATTAGTTTAGTACGACTGATTAAAGGGTATAGTGAAAATGGAAAGTTTGATACGAGAGAAGTGGAGACAGTGATAAGAACGCTAGCAATTACAATAAAAAACGAAGTTGAATATGACCTACCTTTAACGGAATTAAAAAAGAAAGAAATTAAATGGTTTTGGGTTGACTTTGAAGAGCCTACAGAAGATGAAGTCATGCAGCTTTCTCGATTTTTTCGCTTTCATCCTCTTGCGATTGAGGATTGTATCGAATATGTTCAAAGGCCCAAAATGGACTTTTATGATCAATATATTTTTATTGTGCTTCATACGATTAATCATACAACATTAGAAGCTGATGAAGTAGATATGTTTGTTTCTGAAGAGTATATTGTTACATTTCATAAAAAAATCGTTAGAGATATTAAAAATTTGTGGTATCGCGTAAATAAGGAACCTATTTTGAAGGAAAACCCATTTCAAATTATGTATAACATTGTCGACCATCTAGTCGATGACTATTTTCCACCTGTCTACAAACTAGAGGATCAAATCAATCAAGTTGAGGATAATACAAGTGATAAATCGATAAGCGAATTAATGGAGCATGTTTTTGATATTCGTTCAGAATTAAACAAGCTTAGAAGAACAATTATTCCGATGAGAGATTTATTATATCGAATTATCTCTTCTGCAAGGTTTAATTCATTAAAAGAAAGACATATTTATTTTCATGATATTTATGACCATTTATTAAAGCTTGTCGAAATGATAGATGCAAATCGTGAATTATCCTCTGATATTAGAGACAGTTATTTATCGATTAATTCTGATCGAATGAATCGAGTCATGATGACATTAACTGTCATGTCTTCAATTTTTTTACCGTTAACATTTATTGCAGGTGTTTATGGGATGAATTTTAAATATATGCCAGAGCTGTCTGGTAGATATAGTTATTTTATTGTAATTGGAATAATGCTTGCGATAGGTATAGGTATGGTCTGTTTTTTTTATAAAATGGGTTGGTTTCGCTTTCATAAAGGAACAAAATTATAACGACCGACAAAAAATAAATTTAATGATCGAATTTATATATAAAAAAGAATTTTGCCATACTAAAAAGAGGTGAGAATGGTGAAAGAAAAAGAGCTTCTAACTGAGGAAGAGCTGAAAATTGTTGATAAACTTGAAGCAGAAATGTTTTATGCACCAACGCGAATGCATATGAATTTTTATAAAAATGAAATTCAAAAAATTATTTCACAGGCAAAACGAAGAAAGCAAATTCTTGCAAAATGTTCAAATGAAGCGTTGGTATAAATAACTAAACTGTTGTTTACAAATTTCCCTTTAAATTCTAAAATATGGTTATAACGTTTTTTCGAAAGGGAGAATGGCAAATGTCTTTGATCCAACAAATTGCATATCATAAATGGGCAACATTAAAAGTAGTACAGCATTTAGAGCAATTGCCGTCATCATTGTATCACCAAGCAATTATAAGTGTATTTCCTTCAATTTATCATACGTGTGAACACATGATTAAGGCGGATGAAGTTTGGCTATCAAGATTGCAAGATAAGGAAGCAAGGACTTTTTCAAATTCTACACCAAAAATACTGAGAGAAAATTATGAAGTTGTTTTAAATGATTTAGTAACTTTTATAGAGAATGAAAAAACGGAAAATCGAGTGATCACATATAAAAGTTTCGATGGAGAAACCTTCTCGAATACAGTTGAGGAAATTATTCAGCATATTGTGAATCATGGAACATACCATCGGGGGAATATCTCTGCTATGTTAAGACAATTAAACAATCGTTCGGTACCGACTGATTATTTGTATTTTTTACGAAAATGAATAGAGGAGAAAGGTTAAATCGATCTCCTCTTACATTACCAAATGTCTTTTACTAACCTTCCACTGACTTAACTACAGCGAAATGAACGGATTCGATTTAAATCAATACCAAAATATTCCCAACGGAATTGATTTCTTCTCCAGCGATACCCTGCAACTGAATTTCTTCCTACAAACGTTGGGAAAAACCAAAATCCTCGACCATTAATTAGACGAATGAAAGTAAAGCGATATAGACACCTGCGAATACCACCTGGGTCTACAGCAAAGGCTCCAAAATCTGTTTCTTGAGGGATGAAGCTAGGTGGCGGGCCTGACGGTGGTCCAACTTGACCAGCACCGCCGCCAATTCCACCTTGCCCAAATCCCGGAGGTGCAAATGGTGGAAAGCTTACTTGTTCGCCAAATTGTGGGAAGCCTGGAATTTGAATCTGAATTGGAAACTGACGATAATACGGATACATAGGTTTTATTACTCCTCTCCTGTTGCTTCACATTACGATATGCATGTGACTAGCTATAGGTGAATACCCTAAGGAGAGAAGTGTTAGTGTTAATGCTTTAGTTTTTTTATTTTTCTTGTTTCAATGTTAACCATATACCATGCTTCAGTTTGTTCCTGTGCTTTATCAATCGAATATACATGAATAATATAATGTTCATTTTCTAGGTGATCATATTGAACGATTGTATTTTCGTCATCTTGTAGGCCGAGCTTTTTTCTAACTAATTGCTCAGCTTCTGTTGGATGCAATGGATCTTCTTCCTCTTCAAGATTCACTTCATTTCTAGACTCAATCAATACATCGTCATTTAACCTCCGATTATCATTCCCTGTTTGGAGTAATCCATTTTCGGTGTCGTTTCCATTTTTACCAGCTTCATTTTGATTAAACTGTTGGCAGGCTGAGAGAAGAAAAAGCAACAATAACACATTTATATATTTCATCATACACCCCACAATTATTTGTTGAACTCTTTCATTAGTTTGGAAGCAGTGTTCGGTTTTTATTCTTCATTTCTTTTAACGTAAGGCTTATACTCAGAGAGTTTGAGAAAGGAAATTAAGTAAAAATAAAAAAGATATTAGATAAAGTGGAGGTTTTACCTCATTATGTCTTTTTAATATCAATTTTATTAGCGGATATACAATAAAACCAAAGGCCATCCCATCGATGATACTATACGTAAAAGGTATGAATGAAATAATTAAGAAGGATGGAAAGCTTTCACTAAAATCATCTAAATCAATATGTTTAATGTTTTGCAGCATTAGACCACCAATGATAATTAAAATAGGTGCTATGGCACTATTAGGAATAAGCCTCATAAAGGGCAGGAATAACAAAGAACTGATAAATAAACAACCTGTTGTAACAGCAGTTAATCCTGTTCGTCCACCAGCAGCAATCCCTGCAGCTGTTTCAACTGTGCTTACAGTTGGACTTGATCCAAATACAGCAGAAGTTATTGTAGATAAAGCATTTGCCTGAAATGACCGGTTAAACGCATTAGGGCGATTAATCATATGAACTTGTCCAAAAACGAGTCCAATGTTTTCAAACACAATAACCATTGTTAAAGAAAAAGTAGCAATCCAAAAGGATAAATCTAAAAACTTGTGAAATGACATTGCATTAAACACCGGTTGATAGCTTTGAAGCACGTTTTGTTGTAAGAGATTGGAATCAACTGAAGTTTGCTTGAAAAGATAAGAAAGTAATGTTCCGAAAATGATACTTATTAAAAAGTGTCCTCGTATTTGTTTTGCGAAAAAAATAATTGTTAAGATCAATGTAATCAAGGTCAAATAAACTTGCGGATCGGTTATTCTTCCTAATGCTACAAATGTATCTTCATTTAAAACGACCAACCCACCTTTCTGCAGACCGATGAATGTTAAAAATAAACCAATTCCTACAGTTATCGCTTCTTTTAAAGAAAGCGGAATAGAGGAAGAAAGAATTGAAGCAAGCTTGCTAAAAGAAACAATCACAAATAAAACGCCTGAAACAAAGACAACGGCTAAGCCTTCCTGCCATGTTAATCCCAAATTCATGACAATGGTATATGTAAATAAGGCATTTACTCCCATTCCTGGAACAACAATAATCGGTGTATTACTGTAGAATCCCATAATGAAACAGCCTGCTACCGAAGTAAATACTGTGGCAACAATCCCGGCTGAATAAGGAATACCAGCATCAGATAGTATCGTAGCATTGACAATGACGATATAGACAATTGTGAAAAATGATACTGTACCTGCTAGAAGTTCTTTCTTAATTGTGGAATGATTTTCCTTTAGTCGAAATAATTTTTCCAACGGTTTACCTTCCTTATGTAGTTTCATAATCAAAGTTTTTCTTTAAACCTATTTGTTGTATCTATTGCTTATCATGACTCAAAGAACTATTACCATACATATGAATTTTACTAAGGAAGTGTTTAGTGATGCATAAAATTGAAAACATAATCGTGTGATATATGGTTGAGACAACCTATTCGTACATATATATGAGAAGAGCAATGGATAGAAAGGGTGTGATAACTCTGGCACGAAAAATATGGGGTGTTGACTCAGCGAATCCAGTTAATGAAGAATTATATGATTGTGTTAGGAATAAATTCGGACTCCCTAAATATTGGGGGAGACATTTGACAAAACATCATGATGGATCAAGCGGTTTAACGAAAGAGGAGCTTAGCTTTATACGTGGAAAAGGAATAAAGGTATTACCCATTTTTACGGTCATTTCAGACACATTAGGCTATGAAGCGGGACGTGTTTCAGCACGAAATGCAGTATTTCATGCGAGGAGATTAGGAATTCCCAAAAATACTGCTATTTTTGCTAATATCGAGCCTTTATTTCAAGTTGATGCTCAATGGATTATTGGGTGGGTAGAAACATTACTTCCTTCAGGATATCGATCGGGTTTTTATCAATATCCAGTAAAAGGAGAATTTTCTCAGGCATATTGTCAAGCAGTAAAGGAAAATAATGATGTCGCTGCAAATGCAATATTATGGAGTGCAGAGCCTGATTCAGGAACTACTTCGGAAAGAAAGGCTCCAAGATATAATCCAATAACTCCAAACTGTAAAGCAAATGTTTGGGTTTGGCAATATGGTAGAAACGCCAAAAACTGCGGAATTAATACAAACTTAGCTGATGATAGAGTACTTTCTCCTTTAAATTAACTTTAGATTAGTGGAATTATATTTTTGCTGCAAAAGTATAAACAAATGAGAGCAGGGCCATTTCGTTTATTGATCATGTAAGTGATTCAATATAATGCAATGCTCTTGCTCCAAATTATTTAGTATAGCTTGATTCCAATTATAAATTAAGCTTATATAATGATAGTATAAATGAGCGATTAAACTTGGGCTCGTATTGGACAAGCAAATATTGATTAGTAATTTACTTAAGGAATAATAATTTATGCCGATATTAATAGTATTAAAGCTCATCATGGAAGGAAGAAAACAATGGAACAACATAAAGGAATTCTACTTGAAAGCGGGACAAATGAGTTAGAAATTGTTGAGTTTACTGTAGGACAAAATAAGTTTGGAATAAATGTAATTAAAGTAAAGGAAATTATTCAACCGATAAATGTTACTAAAATTCCTCATTCTCATCCTAATGTAGAAGGGATTATTGAAATCCGTGGCGAAATTTTACCAGTCGTAGATGTCGCAAAGGCACTTGGATTTGAGCCAAGTAATGACCCTTTAAGTGAAAAATTCATTGTAACTGAATTTAATCAAACAAAGGTCGTTTTTCATGTTCATGCTGTTTCACAAATTCATCGAATTTCGTGGGATAAGATTGAAAAACCATCAGGTATGTATCAAGGGCTTGAAGGTCAAATAACTGGTGTCGTAAAAATAAATGATGAAATGGTCTTATTATTGGACTTTGAAAAAATTGTAGTTGATATAAATCCTGATTCTGGGATAAATATTGATCAAGTGAAAAAATTAGGAACACGTGAACGCTCAACGAAAAAGCTTGTCGTTGCCGAAGATTCACCATTATTACGAAAATTGCTACAAGAAACATTAAATGAAGCAGGTTTTCAACGGATTGAATTTTTTGAAAATGGAAAAGATGCATTAACCTATTTGCAGTCAATTGTTGAACAAGGTAAGGCAATTGAAGATGATATCCAACTAGTTATAACAGACGTAGAAATGCCACAAATGGATGGACATCATTTAACAAAACGAATTAAAGATGATCATTCACTGAACATTTTACCTGTTATCATCTTTTCTTCATTAATTACAAACGACTTACGTCATAAAGGACAAATGGTCGGGGCTAGTGCACAAATTAGCAAGCCAGAAATTAGTGAGCTTGTTCAAAAGATAGATGAGTTTATTTTATAAACAATAGTCGAATTGTACGGAAGGACTAATTTTTACCTAACATAGTAATCTTAATGTAAGAGGATGTTAGTAAGATTGGTCCTTTTTGTTTCATTCGTTTATTTAAGGTGAGGTGAAATGATGTTATTGCTCGAAGCAAAACGATTTGCAAAAAATGCTCACAAAGGGCAATTGCGTAAGCTGAGCGGTCAAGACTATTTTTCTCACTTGGATAATGTAGCGCTCATTTTGAAACATGCGAATTTCTCAGATGAAGTTATTGCTGCTGGCTATTTACATGATGTAATAGAAGATACAAAGGTTTCAGAGGAACAATTATTTGCTATGTTTGGTGAGGAGGTGACTAGACTCGTTTTAACAAATACTGAGAATAAAATATTGAATTGGGAAAGTCGAAAAGGTGAAACAATAGAAAAGGCAAAATATGCCTCATTGGAAAGTAAAGCGATTATAGCTGCCGATAAGCTTGATAACAGTTCTGACTTACTAAGAGCATTTAAACATCATGGTGATGTAATATGGCGCTATTTTAATCGGGGATACGATAAGCAAGCATGGTACTATCATAATCTCGTTCAATCTCTATTTTTTGGGCTACACAAAAATGAAATCCCTAATTTTTTCTATGATTTGAAAAATAATATTGGATTATTATTTGAGGGTTACCCAAAAAATGATAATGATTAATATTATGATTTCTGGAATATATAAAAACCCCTATCGATATGATAAGGGCTTTTATTGTTTAGTTGAAAAAATGTAATCCTTCCTTTGTGAAAATAAATGGGGAATGTTAAAAGTAATAAAAGCTCATTATGAAAAACAAATACGCTCAAGAAGCTATTCTTATACGAAGTCTTGTTTTATCGGTAGCTTTCACCTAATCGTTTGAATACAGGCTTTTCATATGTACGTGTTTTTTTCTGAAAGGATTTCGGAGGTTGTTTATCTTCCATTATTCCTACATAATTTTGCAAAAGTGTTTTTGCCTTTGATAATGACATATGTGCTTTGGGATTACGATAGGTTTGATTTAGGAAACCTAAATGTGGAAGTTGATCGAAGTCATCTTTTGTTGGAGGCATATGAAAGTAGTACTCTCCAGCTGAAACAAGTACATCTGACTGTTGTTTACTAAATTTTGGATTGTTGGAGAAATGAAGTCCTTCCTTTTTTGCTTTTCCTTCATTAACAAGCTTTATTAACGCCTTCTTTTTTAATCCGTAAAGAAATTTTGGATTTGGTGCGGTTTTTGCATGACGGTTTACGACATAAATGGCGCGAGCGAGGTTTTCTGTTGTATGTTGGTTTGTGCGATCGTATCGATTCTGATCGTCCATTGTTTCTCTCCTTTACATTAACACATTTATAT
>NZ_CADEPK010000435.1 GCF_902829255.1 Metabacillus niabensis
GTCTATTCTTGAATGCTTGATTATGTAAGGGAAAGTAAGGGTAATAAATGTCTATTTTTATAGCTCGTTTATTTGTGCCCTAGAAAACTCTTCCTCATATTAACATGATAAATTTGAACAGGTAATGCAGTCTTTTTCAAATGTCATTACTCCCCTTGAACTTGAACAACTTCATGATTATTTGAAGGACCTGCTGGCATGTTTGCGAGTGAAACGCTCATTCCACCCATAATAATAACCGCTAAAGTCAAACTAATAATGATTCTTCTACTAAAATCTTTCACAAAGAAACCTCCCAATTTTACACACTTATTCGAAAAATGAAATTGCTCTAAATTGTAGCAATTTTGTTATGAAATTTAAACCAAAGCTAGTATATTCATAAAGCAATATTTTGATGTGTATAAATGTGTAAATTTTTTGTAAAAAAAGAGGTTAGGTAAAAGTGGCTGTTACACATTCTTCTATAACAATTGAAATGCAGCTTAAGCTTAACGAAAATCTCGCAAATAAAGCGAACATCGAGCTTTGTCAAAGCAATTTAAAAAAATCCGAACTTATACGAAATTCAAAATTTCAAATAATAGTTCGGATTTTTTCGTCTTTAATTAAATTTAGAAATCAAACCTCCTAAGCAGCTATCATAGTAATAAGTGCACGAATGAAGATAATATATGAGGTGTGATTGCATATTGTTGTTTATTTTGCAGCTTTTAATATTTTATTAATTACTGTTAATGATCTTCCAGTCCCGATTGCAACTGATTCTAATGGATTAGGTGCGATATGGACAGGAACAACAATTTCTTCACTTAACCATTCTTGAATTCCTTTCATTAGTGCTCCTCCACCAGTTAAAATGACACCACGATCGACAATGTCTCCACTTAATTCTGGAGGACAGTCCTCTAATGTAGCACGAATTGCTTCTAAAATATGATAAAGTGATTCTTTCATGGCATCCTGCATTTCGTAAGAAGATACTGTAATGGTTTTTGGTAAACCTGTTACCAAATCACGTCCACGTATATCCATAGTTTCTTTTTCGTGTTTAATTAATGCATAGCCAATTTCCATTTTCATTTGTTCGGCTGTTCGTTCACCAATTAAGAGATTGTATTGTTTACGAATGTATTGAATAATGTCTTCGTCTAATTGGTCTCCTGCAATTCGAATCGAGTGGCAGGAAACGATTCCACCAAATGAAATAATCGCAACCTCTGTTGTACCACCGCCGATATCGACGATAACGTTGGCAATTGGCTCATCTACTGGTAAGTCTGCTCCAATAGCAGCGGCAACTGGTTCTTCAATTAAATGAACCTCTTTTGCGCCTGAGCTTTTTATTGCATCTTGAATTGCTCTACGTTCAACTGAGGTTGCTCCAGAAGGCGTACAAACAACAACAGTTGGCTTTCTCATTGACATACCTAATTTACGAGAAGTAAGCTTCATGATGTATTTTAACATGTCTGTTGTGACATCATAATCAGCAATAACTCCATCCTTTAAAGGTCTAACGGCAACAATTTTTCCAGGAGTTTTACCGATCATATTTTTAGCTTCAGTTCCTACAGCCAAAACTTTATTTGTCTCTGAATCGATTGCTACTACTGAAGGTTCATTTAATAAAATTCCTTTGTTTTTACTATAAACTAATATATTTGCAGTTCCTAAATCTATCCCTAACTCTGTCATAGACAACATGATATATCAAACCTCTTTTCTCCTTCTTTCTTATAGAATATGTTGAACTTTGTTGTTTTTTGGGGAGTGTCATCATACTGAAATATAATCGTTATCAGTTTGATAAAAAAGATCCATAATTTTATTTAAAAAGAAAATTTTTCACAGTAAAAATAACTCTTACAAGCAATATTTAAATGATTCAGCATGGAGAATGAAAAAAATACAAGAAAAGACTGAATTTTCATAGCCGAACCTTGTATGTGAAACATGTTATACTATTAATGATGAAAATAGATAAAGTACTAGAACCACAAGGAGCTAGAATTGAATATGTTACAAAAAGCAAAAGAGCAATTAAAAGAATATTTTGGTTATTCATCATTTCGAAAAGGGCAAGAGTCTATCATTGAAAATGTTTTAAAGGGTAAGGATACGTTGGCGATTATGCCAACTGGTGGTGGTAAATCAATCTGCTATCAAATCCCAGCATTGCTTATGGATGGTGTAACTATCGTTATCTCTCCGCTCATTTCATTAATGAAAGACCAGGTTGATGCTTTAGAAACAGTAGGGATCCCTTCAACATATATTAATAGCAGCTTAACAATTAATCAATTAAATGAACGTCTAGAAGATATCCGAAATGGGATTTATAAAATTGTATATATTGCTCCAGAGCGCCTTGAGTCTGCCTCGTTTTGCTCACTCATCTTAGATTTACATGTATCTATGGTTGCAGTAGATGAGGCCCATTGTATCTCACAGTGGGGGCATGATTTTCGACCAAGTTATCGAAGAATCAATACTATGATTCTTGATTTTCAACAAAAACCAATTGTTATTGCTTTAACTGCAACTGCAACAAAAGAAGTTACAAACGATATATGTCAATTATTAGATATCGATTCAGATAATACATTTGTAACAGGGTTTAGACGTGATAACTTACTTTTTAATGTGATAAAAGGTGAAAATAAACGAGATTTTATCACTAAATATATTAAAACAAACGAAGATCAAGCAGGAATTATTTATGCAGCTACAAGAAGAGAAGTTGATGAGCTTTATCAATTTTTAACGAAAAATGGGGTAAGAGCAGGTAAATATCATGCAGGTTTATCTGAAAAGGAACGGACTAAACAGCAAGATCAATTCCTATATGATGAAATTGACGTCATGGTTGCAACAAATGCATTTGGGATGGGGATTAATAAATCAAATGTTCGTTATGTTATTCATCATAATCTCCCTAAAAATATCGAGGCATATTATCAGGAAGCAGGACGTGCAGGACGTGATGGTGAAATAAGTGAATGTACGATATTGTTTGCTGGTCAAGATATTCAGCTCCAAAAGTATTTAATTGAGCAGACAACTTTAAGTGATGAAAAAAAAATACTTGAGTATCAAAAATTACAACAGATGGTTGATCTTTGTCACACTGAAAGATGTATTCAAACATATATCGTTGAATATTTTGGAGAGGAAACTCCTGAATCAGATTGTGGGAAATGTATGAACTGTCGTGATACACGAGAAAAAATCGATGTTACCGATGAAGCGTTAATGGTATTTTCATGTATTAAAAGAATGGACGAACGGTTCGGAAAGACATTAGTAGCCCAGGTATTAAAGGGCTCAAAAAACAAACGGATTAGTCAATTTGGATTTGAGAAGCTTTCAACATATTCCTTAATGAAGCATAAAACGGAGAAGCAGATTGTTGAATTTTTAGATTTTCTTATAGCAGAAGGATATCTATCTTTATCGAATGCCCAATACCCAATCTTGGAGCTAACAAATAAAGCTCGAAAGGTAATAATTGAGAAACAGCATGTTTTTAAGAAAGAACAAGCGAAAATACAGGCGATTGAAGCAAATGACGCCCTATTCGATGTTCTCAAACAAGTGAGACGTAACTTAGCCTCACAACTGTCTGTGCCTCCATATATTATTTTTTCTGATAGCA
This sequence comes from Metabacillus niabensis, assembly GCF_902829255.1. Classification (GTDB taxonomy): domain Bacteria; phylum Bacillota; class Bacilli; order Bacillales; family Bacillaceae; genus Metabacillus; species Metabacillus niabensis. The sequence continues at coordinate 3,659 of NZ_CADEPK010000435.1, forward strand.
GTTTAAAAGATATGAGCCAGAAATGTCCAACAACAAATGAAGAGTTTTTAGAAGTAAAAGGTGTTGCGAAAACAAAGCTTGAAAGATATGGGGAAGCATTTTTACATGCAATCCGAGCATTTTTACAACAAGATACTGTTTCAGAATTAAAGGAGATAGATACAGTTGTAAAGCAAACCATACAAAATATAGATACAGAAAAGACAGCTAGTCATGTTTTGAGCTATCAGTTATTTACAGAAGGATCGACAGTTTCAGAAATTAGTAAAGCGAGAGGTCTAACTGAAATCACAATACAGAATCATATTATTCGTTCAATAACAGAAGGTCATCCGATTGAGTGGGAAAAAATTATGACAGCTGAGCAGGAAACGATGATAATTGAGAAAATATATGAGCTAGGAACAGAGTTATTAAAACCATTAAAAGAGGCACTACCGCCTGAAATTAGTTATTTTCAAATAAAAGCTACGATTTGTAAAATGAATTTGGAGTCAACGACTATAACTAAATAGAAGAAAAGCAATGGTCCAAATCGTTAGTGAAAACGATCTGGGCCATTGTTAATCTCATAGATTTTTTAAATCCTTTCATAGGTAATTTTCTTTAATCCGAATTTTAATAAGCTAGGTAAAACACTAATAATAAATAATAATCGTATAAATTGTAAAGAACTTACGACTGCCGGATCGGCACCAATGCTTGATGCAGTTAATACCATCTCAACAAGTCCACCTGGAGCAAATGACAACATCGCTGTACCTGTATCCAAATCAGTGATTAACGTGAATAAATAACCAATTCCAAAGCTAGCCCCTATTAGAAGCAATGTAGTTAAAAAATATAATCCGCAATATTTTCCACCAATTTTTAAATCCTTAAACGTTATCATTAAACCAAAGCTTATACCAATTGTTAATTGTGCAAAAACCAACACAATATTAGAGAAAGACGGTAGTGAAATACCGATGATATTCAGCATTGCCGTTGTCAGAAGGGGACCGATCACGTATGAAGCAGGTAAAAATGATTTAAATAGGTAACCAGTTAAACCAGCAAGGATATACCAGCCGAACGAAAAAAAGGAAGCATTGTTTGTGATTGTATCAATCAAAGTTCCACCTTGTTGAGGTTCAAACATATGCAATATAGTAAATGGTACAAAAAATACGACAGTTAGCAGTCTTACGGTTTGAAAGATGGTTACTAACGAAGTATTGGCATTTAACGATTCACTTGCAGTAACCATTTCAGTTAAACCACCGGGAATAGATGCAAATATGCTTGTGTTTCGGTCAATTTTTACAAATTTGCTTATCATTACTCCATTTATGATACTAAAGGAAATTAAGACGATCGTTGCTATAAGAAATGGTACTACATAAGGAGCAACCGTTAAAAAGGTATCCTTATTGAAAGAAAGTCCGAAACTAATTCCTAAAATACTTAAAGAAATATTTTTAAATAACAATGGTTGTACATATTTAGGTTGCTTTGAAAGAATAGACCGTAAAGTAATGAGGAAAATCATAGGACCCAATATCCAAGGTAGTGGAATATTGAGGGCATTAAATACTATGCCACCACAACAACCGATAATATAGGGAAAGAGTGTTACGTATAGCTGCTTCATATGTAACCTCCAAAACTTTTATTTTAACAGTAGTATTTTATCATAAGAAAGAGTTGGTTTATATTATCTTGACTGCCCCCTGTCAAAACGAATAAAGTTATGGTACGATTTTTAATAGGTTAGAAAAATATAAATTGTTCACTATTTATTCGTTAATATTTATAGCGTCTAGTAAACTTAAACATTAAGACTACAAGTAATCGCTTTTTATGTTTTTAGATTTCTCTTATATAATGTCATGCGATAAGACGCTGCACTACTTCTTATTATCGGTGATTTCATAGGTTTTGGAGGTTATTATTTTGAAAAAAGAATTTGCAGTAATTGGACTAGGTCGTTTTGGAGGTAGTATTTGCCAGGCATTAAGTGATGAGGGTTTAGAAGTAATGGCAATTGATATAGATGAAGATAAGGTAAATGCTTATGCAAATATTGCTTCACATGCGGTTGTAGGAGATACAACTGATGAAACAGTATTAAAAAGCCTTGGAATTAGAAATTTTGACCACGTCATTGTTGCTATAGGTGATAATATACAGGCAAGTATTCTTACGACAATTATTTTGAAGGAGCTAGGAGTAAAGGATATTACTGTTAAAGCTACTAATGATTATCATGAAAAGGTATTGTCGAAAATAGGAGCCGATCGAATTGTCCATCCTGAACGAGATATGGGGAAAAGAATTGCTCATAAAATTGTTTCTAATAATGTTCTTGATTATTTGGAGTTATCTGATGAGCATAGTATTGTCGAGATTAGTGCAAATGAAAAAATCCACGGTCATTCCATTATTGAATTAGATGTTCGAGCAAGATATGGAGTAAATATTGTAGCGATTAAAAGGAACAAAGAAATTATTGTTTCTCCTCAAGCAAATGAAAAAATCCAAAAGCACGATGTATTAATTGTAATAGGAGCAGATAGTGATATTAATCGTTTTGAAAAGCGTTTGCTCGGTGATTAAAAGAAGGGTGTTGACAAAATTGTCAACACCCTTTATTCAATGCCTGTATTTATTACACTTCCATAATAATTGGAAGAATCATTGGACGACGTTTAGTTTTCTCGTATAGGAATGGAGCTAATGTGTCTGTAATTTCATTTTTAATTTCAGACCATTGACTCGTACGACGCTCCATAATTTTATTTAAGTGTTTCGTAATAAGGGATTGGGCATCATTAATTAAATCTCCAGATTCGCGCATATACACAAAGCCTCGAGAAATAATATCAGGACCTGCAGCTATTTTGAAATCCTTCATATTGATGCTAACAACTACAATAACTAAGCCTTCTTCTGAAAGAATACGACGATCACGTAAAACGATATTACCAATATCACCGATACCACTACCGTCAATGTAAACTGACCCAGATGGGATTTTACCAGCAACGCCAACTTCATGATCACCAATTGCTAACACTTCACCATTATCCATAATGAAGCAATTTTCTTCCTTTACACCGCAATCAACTGCAAGCTTAGCATGCAGTTTTTGCATCCGATATTCTCCATGAATCGGCATGAAGTATTTTGGCTTCATCAGTCGTAGCATTAATTTTTGCTCTTGTTGGCCACCATGACCAGATGTATGAATATCATTTAATGACCCATGAATTACTTCAGCACCTGCACGGAAAAGCTGGTTAATTGTTTTACTTACACTTAACGCATTTCCCGGAATTGGTGAAGATGAAAAAACAACATTATCCCCTGGGATAATTTGTATTTGTCGATGTGTTCCATTCGCGATTCTTGATAAAGCAGCCATTGGTTCACCTTGACTACCTGTACATAAAATACAAACACGATGAGCAGGCAATCGATTAATTTCATGTGCATCAACAAATGTATCTTTCGGACAATTAATATAACCTAATTCTTGACCTATTTGGATAGCTGCTTCCATACTTCTACCAAAAACCGCTATTTTACGGTTCGATGCAACAGCTGCCTCAACTACTTGTTGGAGACGATGAATATTTGATGCAAATGTTGCAAAAATAATTCTTCCATCAACCTTCCGGAAAATTTCCTGAATGCTGTCACCAACTCGTCTCTCGGACATCGTGAAATGAGGAACTTCACTATTTGTACTATCAGATAGTAAGCAGAGTACACCGTCTTTTCCGATTTCTGCCATTTTCGTTAAGTTTGCCGGTTCACCAACAGGAGTAAAGTCAAATTTAAAATCGCCTGTATGTACAATATTACCTGGTGGTGTCTTTACAACAATTCCATAAGAATCAGGGATACTATGTGTCGTTCTAAAAAAAGTAACCGATGTTTTCCGGAATTTAATTATGTCATCTTCCTGAATTTCAATTAATTTTGTTTGGCGCAATAGTCCGTGCTCTTCAAGCTTATTTCTTAAAAGACCGAGTGCCAGTTTTCCGCCGTATATTGGTATATTTACTTGGCGTAATAAATACGGAATTCCGCCGATATGGTCTTCATGTCCGTGCGTAATAAATAAGCCTTTAATTTTATCCTCATTTTTTGTAAGGTACGTGTAATCAGGGATTACATAATCAATTCCTAGGAGCTCATCCTCAGGAAACTTAATACCAGCGTCAATTAAGATAATCTCATCTTGAAATTGAACACCGTATGTGTTTTTACCAATTTCACCGAGTCCGCCTAAGGCAAAAACAGCTACTTGGTCGTTTTTAACAAATTTCATACAATCAAATCTCCAATACTTTAAAGTTTTCGCTTTGTTCTTCGTAAGCTAAATACGCTCCATCAATAGGAGTTACGAATTCAATATTATAAGGACGGTCTTTTAATTTAGAGCGAACTTCTCCTTCAGAAGTAGCATTAATATAAAGAGTGTTTGTTCTTTCACGAACAGGTACCTCTGTAATCTTGTCCTGAAAATATACTTTGAAAATCATTTGCCAAATCTCTCCTTAACTTCCGTATGTTAGACTAACTTTTTCTATTATATTCGATTATGACGAACAAGCCAACCCTAGTAGGGAATATGCACAAAACAATTTATCATATTATTAAAGTTAAATTCATAAATAGTAACAAAAAAATCAAATAATGTGCAAATGTATTTTAATAAATAAACAATAAAAATAATGATTTTTCCTTTACAATTTTATTTTCAGACGACAAATATATCGGATTTATGCAATTGTTTTACGTTTTAATAAATGTTTCCATTGTTTTCTTAATGAATCTTTAAGTTTTTTTAGCATTATGATTACCTCCCAAATTTAAATTGTGATATTTCCGCTCAATATGTGCTGCTTTTATTGATAGTATATGTAAAATGTTCGAATCATTTACATGGGTAATCATGGAAAAAGGATTGTGCTAAGTTATTCCTTTGTTCAAAGTCAATTCTTCCTGTGATATAGTTTGAAAAATAAAAAAAGACGTGACTGTATAAAATGTACCCTAGTGTTGGACATTTTATAAGGTCACGTCTTTTTTTATTCACCATTATCGACCAATTGCAATAGCGTTTTCAGGTTCTAAAAATGGATTTTCATCATTAATATGGTCATAAAACATAACTCCGTTTAAGTGGTCTATTTCATGTTGGAATACAACTGCTAGTAATCCCTTTAAACGAATATCGATTTGCTCGCCTTCAAGTGTAGTAGCTTTTACGCGAATACGTGCATACCGAGGAACAATACCAGGTATTGCTCGGTCAACAGATAAACAACCTTCACCGTTACTTAAAAAACTTTTTTCTATTGAATGGCTAACAATCTTAGGATTAAATAGTGCGTAGCTATGTTGCACACCTTTTTCATCCTCAACATAAATCGCAATCATTCGTTTTGAAACATTTATTTGTGGTGCAGCAAGGCCAATACCCGGACGTAGATTATATTTTTCTGCAATTTCAGGGTCTTGACTATTTTTTACGAATTCAAGCATATTTGCAAGAATTTCTTTTTCCTCGTCTGAAGCAGGGAGAATGACTTCCTCAGCTACTTTGCGTAATGTAGGATGTCCTTCTCGTACAATGTCTTTCATCGTTATCATGATGTAACACTCCTTATTTGATAAACGTTTGTAATTCAAATTGCTTTTTAAACAATAAGTTAAACGATTCAGTAAATAAATTATAACGGAAGAAATAAAAATCGGGAAGAAATGAGTATAAATCATTTTCTTTTAGTTAGACTGTTTTCGTAAACTCTGCTGTTATTTACTTGTAGTAGCTTGGTTGGATACCTCGTTAAGCAGGTGGTGTACCTTCCTTGTAGGACTCACCAATCCGTCAGAGCCTGTAGGAGGCACACAAATTACTCGACAACCTTTACGATAGCTTAAAAGATCAGTATTTTGAAAAAAATTTAATTAAATAGGTACAAATAATTTTAGTAATAAACATTAGATGATTCCATTTTTCTCTTAACTAGTTAGAGTTAGCATTGGGAAATTTTATTTTTGGGTACTAAATTTAAATAATATAGGTCTAATCCCGCTAAATAAATCATATTTATGACAATATATTTAGCCTTTAAAAAGGACAACCTTTTTGAATGATGAAAAAATAAATAAATTATATAAGCAGTTAAACAGATTAAATGAAAATAATAGATTACTAATTGTAAAAATGTCTTTTACAGATTATAGTAGAAATGAAATGATAGGGGGAATACTTTTGTTGTTTAACTATAAACATAAGCGGATTATTATTTTGTTTATTTCTTGTCTTTTCGTCACACTTTTAGCAGGTTGTTTCGGTCCATCTCCTGAAGAGAAAATATATACCACTCTTGAGGAAGTTGTTAAGCTAGAGGGTGATTTTGAAAAACAACAAGCACCGCTTTTAGAATTAGAGAAAAAGGAATCTGAAATTTATAATCAAATTATCGATTTAGGAATGGATGAATTTAATAAGGTAGTAGAGCTTTCAAAAGAAGCAGTGACCCTAGTTGAAGACAGGGAATCAAAAATTGACAGTGAATATGAAAGCATTATGGCATCAAAAAAGGAATTCGAATCCATTGATGAACAGATTGAGCAAATCGAGGATAAAGATTTGTTAGAAAAAGCAAATCAGCTCAAGAAAACAATGGATGAGCGTTATTCTGCATATGAAGAGCTTTATAAGTTATATAAAAGTTCGATTACGTTAGATAAAGAACTATATACAATGTTACAAAAAGAAGATTTATCTATTGAAGATCTCGAAGCACAAACGGCGAAAATTAATGAAACTTACCAAAAAGTGATGGAAAAAAACGAGTCGTTCAATAAATTTACCGAACAGTATAATCAGGAAAAAATGGACTTTTATAAAGCTGCAGAATTGAATGTTAAAGAAACTGATGAATAAAAACAAAAGCCAATCTTTATGATTGGTTTTTTTATTTGTAATTAAGTATCTTCACATATAGGAATCAATTCTTTTGTTAAAATAATATTTTGTTCGAAAAATATCGATATAGGCAAGTATAGATAATAAATCGTTTAGTATGACGTAAGGAATACAAAAATGAAATTTTAAGTAAATAAAAAGCGTTAGATGATTCAGACTTTTTAGAAAGATAAACTGTACTATAAAAAACTATAACAGATTTCCTTTTTGTAATAATACAGATATAAAAGAATGGTTAAATTTTAAATCGTAATAGTTAGAAAAACTTTTAAAAAACCTTATGCAAACTAATTGACGGACGTAAAAACATTGGTGTAAACTTGATAATGAATTATTCATAGTTGTATTAGTTCATAATTTATAGGAACTAATACAG
>NZ_CADEPK010000436.1 GCF_902829255.1 Metabacillus niabensis
GGTTAATAGGAGGACGATATGAAAAAGGCATTTTTACCTAGTGTTTGCTTTGCTGTTTTATCTACAATTGCGTATGAAGAAACAGTACTCGCTGCTCAACATGAGACTTTAGTTAGTGAAAACTCTCAAAATACGTCAATTAAATATGTAGACATTGATGAAGGATTTCTAAATTTGCGAGAAAGTGCAACGACAACAGCTAAAGTCATTGCTACTCTAATTAAAGATACGGAAGTCGTCGTTTATTCTGAAGCAAATGGATGGTCGAAAGTAAAAGTTAATGGGAAAGTTGGTTTTGTAAGTTCACAATATTTATCTCCTACTAAGGCAAATGGAATTGAAGAATCCGTTAAGACGAATAATCCAGTAATAAAATATGTAAAAGTAAACAGTGGCACACTAAACCTCCGTGCGAATACGTCAACTAGTTCACAAGTTATTATGACATTAAAAAATGGAACGGCAGTAACGGTCCTATCTGAAGCAAATGGATGGTCAAAGGTAAAGGTAGCAGGTAAAGAAGGGTATGTCAGCTCAAAATACATAGTAACAAATGAAAGCAATAATAGTACAAACACAAAAGTAAGTACAAGCACTAACACATCATCGAATACCGAAACAAAATATGTGAATGTAAGCAGTGGTTCTTTGAATTTACGCGCGAACAATTCAATAAGCTCGACTGTACTAGCTACCTTAAAAAAAGGAACAGCCGTAACGGTAACTTCCGAAGCGAATGGATGGTCAAAGGTAAAGGTAGCGGGGAAAGAGGGCTATGTAAGTTCGAAATATCTTTCATCGAATAAAGAACAAAATGGCGACACAACCAATACGAATACAAACCCAAATACAGCAAAGAATGAAACAAAATATGTCAATGTAAGCAGTGGATCATTGAACTTACGTGCAAGTAATTCAACAAACTCGAGTGTACTAGCTACCTTAAAAAAAGGAACAGCCGTAACGGTAATTTCCGAAGCAAATGGATGGTCAAAGGTAAAGGTAGCGGGGAAAGAGGGCTATGTAAGTACGAAATACCTTTCATCGAATAAAGAACAAAATGGCGACACAACCAATACGAATACAAACCCAAATACAGCAAAGAATGAAACAAAGTATGTCAATGTAAGCAGTGGATCATTGAACTTACGTGCAAGTAATTCAACAAGCTCGAGTGTACTAGCATCGTTAAAAAAGGGAACAGCCGTAACGGTAATTTCCGAAGCAAATGGATGGTCAAAGGTAAAAGTAGCAGGGAAAGAAGGCTATGTAAGTACGAAATACCTTTCATCGAATAAAGAACAAAATGGCAACACAACCAATCCAGATACAAATACACAAACAACAACGAAATATGTCAATGTAAGCAGTGGATCATTGAACTTACGTGCAAGTAATTCAACAAGTTCGAGTGTACTAGCATCGTTGAAAAATGGAACAGCTGTAACGGTAATTTCCGAAGCAAATGGATGGTCAAAGGTAAAGGTAGCAGGAAAAGAGGGCTACGTCAGTACAAAATATTTAAAATCGAAAGAAACAGACACTAGTAACTCAGGTAACTCATCTAATTCACCAGTCGCGACTACTCAATATGTAAATGTGAGTAGTGGATCGCTAAATATGAGAAAAGGCCCATCAACAACCTCTTCCATTATTTTTAAACTCGCAAAGGGGAAGGAAGTAAAGGTCTATTCAATAACGAATGGCTGGGCAAAGATTGAGGCGTTTGGTCAAATCGGATATGTAAGTAGTCAATACCTTTCAGCATCAAAGCCAGGTACTGAGGATAAAGGAGATTCATCAACGACAACAACAAAATATGTTGAAGTAAGTGAAAACTCTGCTTTAAATGTTAGACAATCACCTTCAACTAATGCGAAGGTAATTACAAAATTAACTAATGGAACTAAGGTAGTTGTATATTCGGAGACAAACGGATGGGCAAAAATAAAGGTAAATAATATAGAAGGGTATGTTAGTTCACAATTTCTTAGAACAACAGCACCAATTTCTAAGCCAGATACTCCAAAAGAAGAAGAAAAAACGGAAGTCATGTATGTAAATGTTTCTTTAGGTTCAAGTTTAAATATGCGCACTAGTGCTTCAACATCATCCTCGATTATTGTGAAGCTTCCGAGAGGACTAGAGGTAACTGTACATTCGATTCAGAATGGCTGGGCGAAAATTGAAGCATATGGAAAAGTGGGATATGTAAGTGCTGATTATATTTCAAAAACAAAACCAACTTCCAGCATAGATACAGAAGTCCCGAATGACAACAATGGAGGATCACAACCCGAGACTCCAGCCGAAAATGAAGGGATCATTAAATATGTCGATGTAATGGTCGGTTCGACGTTAAATATGCGTTCAAGTGCATCGACATCAGCATCAATTATAGCAAAACTGCCAAGAGGTACAATTGTAACGGTTTATTCTGAGGAAAATAATTGGGCGAAGGTATCAGCGAATGGAAAAACAGGGTATGTAAGTTCTGAATATCTCACTTCAAAGGAACCGTATAATCCAGGTACATCTAATGGAGATGCTGAAAAAATAACAGAATCATATGATATTACTTTGGAAGATATGACGAATATTCAAATGAAGGCAAATCCGCAGACTGATAAAAAGTATAATACATACATAAGAGAAGATGCCTTAACTTTAACTAGTTCGACATCAGGTACAGTAAAAGGGAGCGGTTGGAATGTACGTGGTGGCGCAGGAACAAATCATTGGGTAGTTGGAAAAGTAAATAAGGGTGAAAATTTGCAAATCATCTCGAAAGTACTAGGTTCAGATGGTTATTATTGGTATCAAGTTAACTATAATAAGTCTTGGGTAAATGCTAGCCCTGAAGATGTAAGTTATTTCCTTAACCCTTCTAATTTCCTAAATACAACTGTCGATTCACTACAATTCCTTAAACTATCTGTAACTGCTAATTTAGATGCTAATGAAGTGAATAATAAAATTCTAGCAGGGAAAGGCATTCTTGCAGGTAAAGCAGATGCGTTTATCTCTGCTGCGGAAAAATATAATGTAAATGAGCTTTATTTAATTTCTCATGCACTACTTGAAACAGGAAATGGAACTTCTGAGCTTGCTACAGGAGTTATGGTTAACGGAAAGACTGTTTATAATATGTATGGAATTGGTGCATATGATGGAACAGCATTATCAAGTGGTGCTCAATATGCCTATAATGCAGGTTGGTTTACTCCGGAAGCAGCCATTATCGGTGGAGCAAAATTTATTGCACAAGGCTATATAAGCGCTGGACAGGATACTTTGTATAAAATGAGATGGAATCCTGCTGCGGCTGCGAAAAATGGCTATGCCACTCATCAGTATGCAACAGATATTGGCTGGGCAGCAAAACAGGTTTCGCAAATTTATAATTTATATAGTTTATTAGATTCATATAAATTAGTATTAGAAATACCGCAATACAAATCAAAAAAATAAAAGATATCCTTTTTGAGGATAAATGAAAAAGCAGCAACATGAATGAAGTGTTGCTGCTTCTTCTTCGAGAAAATCAATTGATTATCCTTTTCGTAAACGGAAAACTAAGTCTTCATCAGGAGTAACAAAAATTGTTTGCTGATTTTCATAAATGACATATCCAGGCTTTGCACCATTTGGCTTTTTTACATGTCTGATAGCGGTATAATCAACAGGTACGGAGCTTGAGTTTCTTGCTTTACTAAAATATGCAGCGATATTTGCCGCTTCTAAAATAGTTTCATTAGAAGGACTTTTACTGCGGATAACAACATGTGAGCCTGGAATATCTTTCGTATGGAACCATAAATCATCCCTTGCTGCAAGCTTGTTTGTTAAATATTCATTTTGTTTATTGTTTTTGCCAACTAAAATTTCAGTACCATCACTTGCAACATATTGTTCGATAATCGGTTTTATGTTTTTTTTCTTTTTCGTGCCTCGCGATTGACGTTGCTTTAAATAGCCGCCTTCAATTAGCTCTTCTCTAATTTCTTCAATATCTCTTGGTGATGCTGATTCAAGTTGTTGAATAATCCGTTCAAAATAGTCAATTTCATCATTAGCGATTGAAATTTGCTCCTGGACGACTTCAACAGAATTTTTTGCTTTTTGGTATTTAGAGAAATATTTTTGCGCGTTTTCGGATGGAGATTTTTGAACATCTAACGGAATGATAACAGTGCTTCCCGTCTCATCATAATAATTGATAACCTCAGCTGTTTTATCACCCTTCTTAATCGAATAGAGATTTGCAGTTAATAATTCTCCGAAAAGCTGATATTGATTTGCCTTTTCAGCTTGGTCAAGAGTAGCTTCTAGTTTTTTGATTTTCTTTTCATTTTTTTTCTTTTCATTAATAATAAACCGTTCTAAATCATTCCCTTGTTGTTTAACACGGTCACGCTCCGCTTTGCCATAATAGTAACGAACTAACAATTCAGAAATCGTTGTGAACGTTTTTGTTTCAGATGTTTCGATGTGAGTTAACCTCATCATATAAAATAGCTCTTTTTTATCATGATAATAAATGCTTGGGAGGATATTCTCCTCTTTTAGCTCAGCAATCATCGCTAAAAAGGTGCTTGGAAGTGTTTTTCGGTTCACTAAGCCTGAGCGATAAAGAGCCTCTTTCGCAAATAAAGGTGAAATTCCCGCAAACTGTTCCACAAGCTGCTTATCCAATTTACCAGAGTTAAAATCGAGCTTTTTTAATACAGTTTCTTCATCTGCTTCAAACGGATTTACCTTTCCTTGGCTTGGCGGTAAAACGTATTGGTGGCCGGGAAGAACAGTTCGATGTCTGTTAACAGCTGGAGACAAATGTTTGATACTATCCAATATCATGTCCCTTTCCTTGTCAACGAGAATAATATTACTATGTCTCCCCATAATTTCAATCATTAGCCGTTTTTCCGTAATATCACCTAACTCATTTCTGCTTTTTATGTCTAAAATAATGATTCTTTCCATGTCAAGTTGTTCAATATTTTCAATGATTCCACCCTCTAAATGTTTTCTAAGTAGCATGCAAAACATTGGAGGCTCACTTGGGTTATCATAGGCTTCATTTGTTAAATGAATTCTTGCATAGCTTGGGTGTGCCGAAAGAAATAAACGATGGTTTTTTCCACCTGATCTTATTTGGAAAATAAGATCATATTTATAGGGTTGATGTATTTTTGTCACTTTCCCATTTAAAAGTGAATTCTTTAATTCCTTTGTAATTGCATATGTAAACAAACCATCAAATGACATTTCTTACAGTCTCCTTTAAATAAATACCGTTAAATG
>NZ_CADEPK010000437.1 GCF_902829255.1 Metabacillus niabensis
CGGCATGTTCAGTGGGGGAGAAGATACAGGCTCAACATCGCTTAGTATGTCGTGAGGTAAAACCATCTGATATGAAAAGTTCAAATGGAGGGGAGCTTCTACAAAAAATTCATCATTCAAAAGAGTTATTAAATATGTTAAAACGTTTAGGGAAGCAACCGCTCACTCCTAACAAAATACTTGATGAAATCCAGCAAGCAGTTGCATTTGAAAAAATAAAACAGCCTGAAATTATCCAAGCAGTTGAATTACTTGAGACTCAGCTTCCTGATGTTCAATGCAAGGATCAGGTCGTTTGTCATTGTGATGTCAATCATAATAACTGGTTATTAACTGATACGAATCAGCTTTTTTTAATTGATTGGGATGGTGCAATGATTGCAGATCCTGCAATTGATATTGGAATCCTCTTATATTGGTATATTGAAGAAGCTGATTGGAAGGATTGGCTGTCATCCTATGGCTTGGAGTTAAATGATCAGCTGCTTAAACGAATATATTGGTATGTGTTATTACAAGCAATAACATCGTACTTATTGTATTATGCAAAAAATAATGTCCAAGAAATGCATAATTGGATCGAGCATATCAATGTCATTATGAGTAAAATGAACAAGAATTAACTAAAAGTATCAATATCTTGTATCCATTGTGAAAGTTCATTCTGGTGTGATTGGATATGTTGGTTCAGTGAAGTGGAATTTTTTCCAGACTGACTGTACGTATAAATGTTTTCCAGAATCGCTTTCGTTTGCTGGTCCGTACTGGTATTTGCCATTAATGACTTTACAACTCGTTCTAATTGCTCGCATTCAGCTACTGTTCCGCAGCATTCACTTTGATGCTCAGATAAAATATCTTTAATTAAATTTAATTGATCGTTGTATTGAATTGGCATTTAAAAATCATCCTTTCATAATGAAGCTATTGAAAAAAAGTCCTATGTTAACTGTAAACAAGCTTATATAGATATAACATGCCAAATTAATTAGGAATTATACAGCCCAGAGAATTGATGACGATCGTTTGTTATTGGGAAATATAAAGAAATAAATTATTTGTTTAGTTTTTTCATGGTCTCTTTAAGAGCAAATTTTAATTGATAGAGGTGTCTTCATGCGTTTACGACATAAGCCTTGGGCAAGTGAGTTTATCGCCCAGCAATCTAATTATGCTATTGCAAATCCTGAGCAACATAAAGGGAAATGGCATGAGGTATTTGGAAATAACAATCCTATCCATATTGAAGTTGGTACGGGGAAAGGACAATTTATCGTTGGAATGGCACAGAAAAATCCTCATATTAACTATATAGGGATTGAGCTTTTTGACAGTGTTATAGTTGCTGCACTTCAAAAGGTAGTAGATTTACAGCTGCCAAATCTAAAGTTGTTAAATGTTAATGCAAAGAACTTAACAGAGTACTTTGCAGACAATGAAATTGAACGGGTATATTTGAATTTTTCCGATCCATGGCCAAAATCAAAGCATAGTAAGCGCCGCCTTACGTATAAAACATTTTTGGCTTTATATGAGAAAATTCTTGTAAAAGGCGGAGAAATCCATTTTAAAACAGATAATCAAGGACTTTTTGAATTTTCATTAATAAGCTTTTCCGAATATGGACTACAGTTGAAGTTCTTAAGCCTTGATCTTCATAATAGTGATTATGAAGGAAACATTATGACGGAATATGAAGAGAAATTTTCAAGTAAAGGTCAACGGATTTATCGTGTAGAAGCAAAATACATGAATGAATAAAAGCAAAGGAAACGGCATTTATGTCATTTCCTTTTTTTGTTTATGTTTTAGTCATAAAAGTGTGACATGAACTTCCTTTTTGAATTTGAATATATTCTCATCGATGATAAATACCACACATCGTACGAGATGAAAAAATGACATAAAAATATGATAGAATAACATGAGGGGGGTTGGAAAATGGAGACATTAAAAATTGGTCAAACTAAAATTTCATGGTTAAACGGTGGTGTAACAAACCTTGATGGTGGGGCAATGTTTGGGGTTGTGCCGAAACCATTATGGTCGAAAAAATATCCGGTAAACGAGTTAAATCAAATCGAACTTCGAACAGATCCTATCCTAATACAAAAGAATGGCTTACATATTTTACTGGATAGTGGAATTGGTAATGGAAAATTGAATGAGAAGCAGTTAAGAAACTTTGGAGTTTATGAACAATCGTCAATTGAGGAATCATTAAAGGCTTTAGGTTTAACTGTTACAGATATTGACATTGTTATAATGACGCATATGCATTTTGACCATGCATGTGGGTTAACCAAATGGAAGAATGATAAGCTTGTCTCTGTATTTCCAAATGCGAAAATCGTTACTTCTTCGATTGAATGGGAAGAAATGAGAAATCCTAATATACGCTCACGTAATACATACTGGAAGGAAAATTGGGAAGCAGTAGAAGAACAAGTGGAAACTTTTGAATCTTCAACTGTTATAACTGAAGGGGTTGTCATGCATCATACAGGTGGTCATAGTGACGGTCACAGCATTGTGATTATTGAAGATGGTGGAGAGATGCTTGTCCATATGGCAGATTTAATGCCTACACATGCGCATAAAAATCCATTATGGGTGTTGGCCTATGATGATTATCCAATGGATTCCATTCAAAATAAACAAAAATGGATACAATATGGACAAAGCCATCAAGCGTGGTTTATTTTTTATCATGATGCTTTTTATCGTGGAATAAAGTGGAATGATGAAGGGGCTATTATTGACAGAATTGAACGAAAAAGGGATTAATCGGTGAAAGGAAGGACATGGTAATGTGCCCTTCCGGTTACCTTATGCAATTTGTTCGACATGAATTATCGCACCTGTCTTCGTGTCGACAAAAGCTTCATATTGCTCACATAGATTATCAACTGTTCTAGAAATACCAGCTTTATATACATCAAATGTTAAATGATTAGTTTCATACTTTTCTGGTATTGTATAAATCCAAGAGCCGTCGATAGGGCCCTTTTGTTTAAATGCCTTTTTCACAATGTCTAATGCTTTTTCAGATGAAATTGGGCGCGTTTTTATGTTTTCTTTAAGAATGTAGGTTGCTACTACACCGAGTCCTAAACCGAATAAGAAATATTTACCTTTCAAGGTTGTCACCTCTTCCATGATTTAATAAGGATATGAGAACACAGTATGTAAAGTTAATTGGCAAAGAATTATGATTTGACAATTCCTATCAATTCGTTCAGATAATGATTTAAATTAGTTTTGTTGTCCGTAAGTTGAATAGGTTCCCATTCTAATTATAACATGTTTTTATTTATACCAATAAGATAGTGAGCGAAATGAAAAATTGGCGCATAAAGCGCTTGAAATGAGGGTGGAAAATGAATAGTGAAACGTTACAATTATTCAAAACTTTAACAGAAATTCCAGGAACATCTGGTAATGAACACCAGGTTCGTGCCTTTATGAGAAAGGAACTAGAACCATTATCAGATGAAATAATACAAGATAAATTAGGAAGTATTTTTGGTGTTCGTTATGGAAAGAAAGAGGACCCAGTTATTATGGTAGCTGGGCATATGGACGAAGTAGGATTTATGGTAACCCAAATTACAGATAACGGGATGTTACGCTTTCAGCCATTAGGTGGCTGGTGGAGTCAAGTTATGTTAGCCCAGCAAGTCCAAATTATTACGGAAAACGGTCCTGTTATTGGAGTTATAGGTTCCATTCCACCACATTTATTAAGTGAGGCACAGCGTAATAAGCCGATGGATATCAAAAATATGTTAATCGATATTGGTGCAGATGATAGGGAGGATGCTAAGAAAATTGGAATTAAGCCAGGTCAACAAATTGTGCCAATAAGTCCATTTACGCCATTAGCAAATCCGAAAAAAATATTAGCAAAAGCTTGGGATAACCGGTATGGATGTGGTCTCGCAATCGAATTATTAAAAGAAACGAAAAATGAAACTTTACCAAATACTCTTTATTCAGGGGCAACCGTACAAGAGGAAGTAGGTTTAAGAGGAGCTCAAACAGCAGCTACAATGATAAACCCTGATATTTTCTTTGCGTTGGATGCAGGTCCTGCAAATGATATGAGTGGTGATAAAAAAGAATTTGGTCAATTAGGTAAAGGTGCGGTTTTAAGAATTTATGATCGATCTATGGTTACACATCGTGGATTAAGGGAATATATCCTTGATATGGCTGAAACTCATAATATTCCTTATCAGTATTTTGTATCACAAGGTGGAACAGATGCGGGACGTGTTCATGTATCTAATAAAGGAGTACCATCTGCTGTTATTGGCGTATGTGCCCGCTATATACATACATCTGGATCGATCATGCATGTTGATGACTATGCAGCTGCAAAAGAGTTGTTAATCAAATTAGTAAAATCATGTGACTCTTCAACAGTTGCTTCTATCAAAAATAACGCATAAGATAAGATTTATGCTTTAGCTCGTTTTTTAAATTGTTTTTAGCCTGATTGGAGCTAACCTGCGAAGCTCCTGATTTGAGTATGTGGAACAGGTTAGCTAAGGTGTTTGTGTTTACAACTAAGCCTTTGGTGGTGAGAATCAACCATATGCTAATACTTAGTTAAAACAACAAAGTCTGAGGAACAATTAGGTTGAAAATGGAACTATTGCGAAAGAAGGAAAACGAAGTGAAAATTGCTATTGGGACGCAAAACCCAACAAAAGTAAATGCAGTAAAAAATTCCTTTATGCCTCATATTACTGCTGAATTCTTTTCAGTAAATGCTCCATCGAATGTATCGGCACAGCCTCTATCAGATGATGAGACAATAGAAGGAGCTATTAACAGGGCATTTAATGCTCGTACTGCTATACAAGCTGACATTGGTGTTGGGTTAGAAGGCGGATTAATCAAAACAAAACAAGGGTATTTCCTTTGTAATTGGGGTGCAATTGTTGATCATAAGCTCGAACCAATAGTTGCAGGTGGAGCAAGAATTATTGTCCCTAATGAGATTGGCAGATCGGTATTTCATGGCAAGGAATTAGGTGATGTAATGGACGAGTATGTAAATCTACATAAGGTTAGACATAATCAAGGAGCAATTGGGATTTTTACAAATGGTCTAGTTGATCGTACCTCAATGTTTACACACCTATGCGACTTATTAATAGGGCAGTATTTATATCAGCAACAACATTCATAATGGAAAAGCGGCTATGTGCCGCTTTTTTTGTAGGGAAAATCTCCTTTTCAAACAGTTTTCTTGTCACAATAAAAAAAATAAGGGTATCATAAAAAGGTACTAATTTCCTAGTAAAGCTTATGAGGAGGAGAATCGTGAAATTATTAAAGTCGCTTATTATAGTATTATTTTTGCTGCTTGCAGCCGGTTGTACTCAATCAAAGGCTGATATTAAAGAGGTATCTAT
>NZ_CADEPK010000438.1 GCF_902829255.1 Metabacillus niabensis
ATATATCATTGATCAAGTAAAAATGAGTAACAGGCCTTATCTCGTGATTTTTTTAATTAAACAACAGGAATCCTCCACAATTATCATCTGTCATTATTCATTTACTCTCCTTGCTTAAGAAAATATCGTTTAATAGCCTCCTTCACTGCCCAACTTTGATGAGCATGGACTAATGTTTCAATCGCATGATGTGGAGTTACCCATTTCAAGGTATGTTCTGCCTCCATTGGCTCACCTATTTGTTTCCTTTGATTACATAAATAAAAATATCCCACATTGAGATAATAGATATTTTCGTTTTTAGAATAAAAATTGTTTTGTGCACAACCTATAAAAGAACCTATTTCTAACTCCATTCCTATCTCTTCAAGCGCTTCTCTTTTTAAACATTCCTCATATGTTTCACCAGCTTCTATTCCACCGCCTGGAAGAAAATAATGATGATCCTTTGTTTGAATTATCGCTATTTTGTCTCTCGATTTATTGAATATTAAGCAATAGACGGCTGGTCTTCGCATGTATTGCTTTCCTTTTTGTTTTTCACCAAATGTAAGTACATCCTTCATTTTTTCATCCCCTCAATACACTTAGATTTAAATGGTATGAACATGTTCTTACAGAGCATTTTTCGTTGAATTCTTTATAATCCTTTGCTTTAATAAAAACACATCTGGACTCAAATAATTCTTCAAAATAATTTATCAAACTTACATACATCCATTTCATGACGACTTATGACATCATCTAATTCTAGATCCAAGTAATTCAAAAAACGACTGCTCCTTTGAACAGCCGCTTTCATTTCAATCTCCAAGACTAAGCATTGAATTGTAAAAGATTAAATCCTATTACCGATAATAAAAATGATCAGGAAATTTCTTTTTTGTATTCATATATGACTCAAGCCTTTTGTTTCTTTCTCTCTATTTTGCTTCATTCAATCCCTTTTCATCTCTTATATGTTAAGAGTATTTTCCATTATTAAGAGTACGAACCGAGCTGACCAACTCGTCCATTAATTGATTTGCTGATAAGACCTTCTCTCCGCCCCCTTGAGCAAACGAATCATTTCCAGCACCTTTTCCGTTAACAAGCGGGATATTCCTCTTTACTATCTCATTCATATTGAAAGGGAGCTCAGTTCCTTTTGCACAAACAAACTGTAGCTTATCCTCCTGTTCATTAATAAAGAAAACGAGAACATCATTTGTTTTTCCCACAATAGTTCTAGCTAATTTCTGTAGATCTGGAATAGAGTAATAATAAAAGATTTTCTTGACGATTTTTATATTATCAACCATCTGCTGCTCATTTATTAACGTACTAGCCTCATAATCTAGCAATTTATTTTTCAGCTCATCTAGATTTTTTTCAAACTCCTTCGATTGCTTCAGGATTCGATTAGCAGCTTCCTCCATTTTGTCCTGCGGAGCATTTAAAATCCCTGTTAGAGATTGGATAACCTTCTGTTTTTGACTAAGCTGGGTTATCACTCGATTACCGCAAACAAATTGCACACGAGTATGCTTTTTTTGCTTCTCCCATTGTAAAATTTTTAGTGATTGGACCTCCCCTGTTGAGCTAGGATGTGTTCCTCCACAGCCGTTATAATCAAAATTCGGGATAATTACAAGGCGAATATTTTCCGAGACAGAAAGCTCTTTGCGTAAGGAGTAATGCTCAAGCTCACTCACAGTTACCCATTTCGCTTCAATCGGGCGATTTTCAATGATGATGTGATTAGCTAGCTTCTCTACAGCAGCAGCTTCTTCTTCTGTAAGATTAGCTATATCCAAATCAATTGTACAAATTTCCTTACCTAAGTGAAAACTAATCGTTTTGTAACCATAAGTCTCCTCAAAAGCTGCAGATAAAATATGCTGTCCTGCATGCTGCTGCATATGGTCAAAGCGTCGATCCCAGTTGATTTCACAATTGCATTCATTTTGTTCATCAATCGGCTTCTCAATAAAATGACGGATTTCTCCATCAACTTCAACGACATCAACCACATTTATCCCGTTTATTGTCCCAGTATCATGAGGTTGTCCCCCACCAGTTGGATAAAAAGCCGTTTTCTCTAACACTATGTAAATACGTCCATTTTCATCCTTATCCTGTTTAAGTAAGTTTGATGTAAATGAACGAATGTATTGATTTTCGTAATAAAGTTTTTCTGTTGTCATTACATTCACTCGCCTTCGTTTTTTCATTTCCCTAACTATAGCATAAGTTATCCTGGTCAAAAAATATGATAAGTGTACACCATCCATAATAAATTGCGACTACTATGAAAATAAACTATATTGAATTTATGAAACTTAGTAAAGGAGTATAGGTGATGAAGATAAAGGCAGCTATTATACAAATGCGCGTTGACGAGGATAAACAAAAAAATATCGACACAGCAAATGAATATTTAAAAAATGCTGTAAAGGAAGGAATTGATATAGCGATATTACCAGAAATGTTTTGTTGCCCATATGAAACGCCAAACTTCCCTATTTACGCAGAACGAGAAGGTGGAGAAAGCTATCGTGTAATGGCAAATTTCGCGAAGGAATACGGGATATACCTTGTTGCTGGCTCAATGCCAGAAAAGGATGAGAATAATCATATTTTTAATACGTCCTATGTATTTAATCGTAAAGGCGAGAAAATTGCTAAGCATCGAAAAATGCATTTATTTGATATCGATGTAGCGGGTCGTCAGCGATTTAAAGAATCAGATACATTAACAGCTGGTAACGAAATAACTGTATTCGATACTGAGTTTGGGAAAATTGGACTTTGTATTTGCTACGATATTCGATTTCCCGAGCTATCAAGATTAATGGTTGATCAAGGAGCAAAAGTGATTATCGTTCCTGGCGCCTTTAATATGACTACAGGACCAGCTCATTGGAATGTTTTATTTCGAAATCGCTCCTTAGATAATCAAGTATTTATGATCGGATGCGCCCCAGCACGTGATTTATCAGCAAGCTATACTTCTTACGGACATTCCATTGCTGTTTCACCATGGGGAGAGATTGTTCAGCAGCTTGATGAAAAGGAAGGTTACATGATCGTTGAATTAAACCTACAACAGGTAGAAAAGGTGAGGAGAGAACTTCCGCTACTTAAACAAAGAAGGAATGATCTTTATACACTTAAAAGCTTATAATATATTATAACGCAAATAAAACAGCTATCCTCTAAAATGGCTGTTTTATTTGCTAGTAAAATGAAATGTCTCTTGAATTCGTGTCGCTACTTCTTGTGCAGTCATATGTGTATTATTGATTCTTAAATAGTTTTTTCTTTTTATTTCTCCGACACTCGAGTTTAAACGATAGTTCTCCATTGAATTTTTCAGCTCTGTTTCAGATTGGAAAATATTCCGTTTTGTCGGTTTATGTGCTAATCGATTTGGTGTTTGATTTCGCTCAAGCCTAACATTTAGATCAGCCTCAAGCTCTACGAAATAAACATTATCCCCATTTTCTTCAAAAATCCGACTTGTTTTCTCTACGAAATCCCAATCCTCTTGCATATTAAATGCCCATACATAAGTAAAAATCAATCCATCTAATTGGATTTTCGAGGCAGATTTAAAAATCTCCTCTCGTATGACATCTGATATTCTCCACATTTCATCTCCAAACCCGAAGAAGGGATGAAGCAATTCAATTGTCATATGATTGTGAAAAAGTTTATAGCCTGTTCTCTTTTCAAGCTCCTGGCCGACTGTCATTTTCCCAACTGCTTGAGGTCCAAATAGTAAAATAAAATTCATCTTTACTCCTCCCAGATAGATTTATTTAGATGGTTGTCATCCCATACTTGTACTTCAATATAGCGTTCAGGTCCTAATTTCCCATCCGCATTCCATAATTGCGGTAAACCAAATTTTGTAATTAATCCCTCTATTTCAGCCAAAGTATAAACATGACCCCTATATGGTTTCTCGTCCTGTGCCTTCATTGCTGGAAAGGAATCACCATATGTAAAACTAATTGAAGTAGGATTAAAGAAACTCAATGGTATTCGAATTTCTTTTCCATCTTCAAACCATTCAAGCAACCAGGGACATGGTTCATAAACAAAATAATGTGGTGTAGACGTTATCGGTTTCCCTCCCTTTTGAATAAATAGCTCTTTAACCTTTCGTTCAATCTCTCTTCTATGCTCTAAATATTGCTGACTTCTTCTAGCAGCAAATGTTTTATTTTCCAACCGAAGCTTCTTTAATATAGCTTCGGCTTCATTATCCTCCAATTGAGTTAGACTTTTGAAAGGACCAACTCTTTTTTCATAATAATGGTAGAGATGTATCATTAGCATCACCCTTCTTTAATACAAAGTAAATAATTTATAGCCAATGTAATAAAACGTCTCCTTAATCAAAAATGGACCTTTCGTTTTTAATGTTTTGTATACAGAGGTTTGTGTAGGGGAGGAATTAACTTTTAAATCAAGATGATGGGCAATCGCCATTGCTCGTTTCATATGTAAAGGATCACTAACTATTGTTAGCGTCTTAAATTCTTCATTAATAGCAATTTTCTTTACCTCTTCAAGATTTTCTTCTGTCATTTTTGAGTTCGTTTCTATTAAAATATCATTTTCCCGAACACCTTGTTTGATCGCATAGATTTTTGCAACCTAAGATTCAGCATACTTTGCTCCATTTCCTTTCCCACCTGTAAAAATAAGCTTTGAAACATAGCCATTTTCGTACAACCAAATCGCGTGATTAATCCTTTCACGAAAAACAGGCGAAGGCTTATCTCCCCAGGCAGCAGCTCCTAATACAGCTGCAGCATCTGATTGTTCAAGCTCCATTTTATTTGCAAACGACCAAATGCTGATTGCTGTCCATAAGAAATAAAGGACGAGCATAACAAACATCACTGCTACTATCCTGCAAATCCTCTTTTTTATCATTCGTCTTCATCCTTGATTACATATTTTCCCTTTATAGTTGGATAAAGTTATAACATATTTTTTTTCATAAATAAAGGTAAAATAATAGAGATACCCACTTTCTGTATATTATGATAGATTTTAGTTTAAATGAAATATATAATAT
>NZ_CADEPK010000439.1 GCF_902829255.1 Metabacillus niabensis
ATCAAAAGCTAATGGATGATCATAATTTGTATTCAATCTTTCCTCAAACGGTAAATCACTTTGATCCTTATAATAAAAATCCTGCTCTAGCATTAGGATTGAATGTCCCTTAAAATGTTCATATATCGATTTAGTTACACTAGTCTTTCCTGAGCCTGACCCACCAGCAACGCCGATTACAACGGGCTTCCTATTCATTTCTTTAAAGCCCCTTTCGCATCATATTATGTTTAAAAACTTGATTTTTAACTTTAAATTTAACAATTTGCAATGGATGGCGAGCTGCATCAAGCTCATTTCCCTTTTCATCCCAAATTGTCTCAATTACAGTTGTAAAATTCTCAATTTCCGGTCCGAAAAATTCAACTTTGTCACCAGGTTTAAAGAAATTGCGTTGCTGCAATGTAACGATATTTGTCTTCTCGTCATAATCAAGTACAAGTCCAACAAAATCAAATGCAGTTTTTTTACTATGATTTCCAAACATTTGTTGTTTATATCCTGGAACCCCTTCAAAAAAGGCAGATGCTGTTTCACGATTTGCACATTTATCTAATTCTCTTAACCATTCTGGATCAATTTTAAAATTATCAGGATCAGCACAATAAGCATCAATAACTTTACGATATACACTAACAACTGTTGCAATATAATGGATAGATTTCATTCTACCTTCAATTTTTAAACTATCAATTCCTAACTCAATCATTTTCGGAATAGATTCAATTAAATTTAAATCTTTCGGACTCATCGCAAATGGTGCATCATTTTCATCATAAAGAGCTACTTCATGATTATTGTTCATTTTGTATAAATCATAATCCCAGCGGCACGATTGACAGCAGCCACCGCGATTTGAATCACGTGCAGTCATATGGTTACTTAATGTACAGCGACCAGAATAAGCAATACACATTGCACCATGTATAAAGGTTTCAATTTCAATATCTACCTTTTCTTTCATTTCTTTAATTTCTTCCGCACTTGTTTCCCGTGCTAAAACAACTCGTTCAAGACCTTCCTCTTTCCAAAATTGAACAGCCTTCCAGTTAGAAAGAGATTGTTGTGTACTTAAATGGACTTCAAGCTTTGGGGCAACCCGTCTACATGTTTCGATAATAAGTGGGTCAGCAACTATAATACCTGTTACACCTGCACCTTCAAGAGCAATTAAATATTCATCTAGCCCATCAATATTCTCATTGTGAGCATAAATGTTTGTTGTTACATAAATATGAGCACCATACTTTTTTGCAAATTGAACGCCTTCCGCTATCTCTTCAATGGAAAAATTATCGGCATTTGAGCGAAGTCCGTATTCTTGACCGCCAATAAAAACAGCATCCGCTCCATAATGAACAGCTATTTTCAATTTTTCTAAATTACCAGCAGGAGCTAGTAATTCCGGTTTTTTTGTAATGATTCGTTTTCCATTTATGATTTCAGAAATATTATCTTTTACAACCGTCATTTTATTCACTCCTTTTCAATCGATTAAGTCTTAATAGACCGTTTCTTTAAAGAAGAAACCTGTATCTAATGGACGGTTTTTAGCTTGAAGAGCTTCTATTTCTTCTATAAGATTTTCTTTAATCTCTTCATACTCCGCATTATTTTCTATACATAAGTCGATCGCTTTTCGATATTTTTTCGTCACTTCAAGAATATAATCGGAGGTTTGCAGAATTCCATCTATCTTAAACGAATCTATGCCTGCATCGATCATTTCGCCAAGCTCATCAATAATACACATATCGTTTGGACTCATAATATGTGTCCCATTTACATCTTCAAAAATTGGGTATTTATTATTTCTCTCTGGATCAAATAAAAACATATTTTCATTTTGGCTTCTATTTTCAATTTTGAGTGCCTTACCTTGGTATTCAAAATAGTTTCCAAGCAGTGTACGTTTTGATTGAAACATACATGTCATCCCATGGACTTGTACCTCTATTTCAACATCAGCATTTTCTTTCATTTCAATAATTGCATCCATGCTTAACTCACGAGCTAAAACTGCTCTTTTTGCACCTTTTCGCCCCCAGTAGTTACATGTATACCAATTAGTTGCAGTTGTTTCAGTATTCCAGTGCAGTTTTAATTGTGGTGCAACCTCTCTTGCAACCATTAGCACAGCCGGATCACCAAAAACGACTGCATCAACTTTAACATCAGAAAGATAATTAAGATAATCTCCAAGCATTGGAACCATTTCATTGTGAAAAATTGCATTCATTGCAACATATATTTTTTTACCATGCTTATGAGCAATCTCAATTGCTTGTTTTATATCTTCTTTTGTAAATTCACCTGCTAGTCTTAGGCCAAATCTCTGTTCACCGATAATAAATGCATCAGCTCCAGCTTCAATTAAAGTAGGAATATCTTCAACTGATTTCGGTGTAACTAATAATTCAGGTTTCTTCATCACTACCACCTCTTATTTCATGCTAATCATTTTCGTCTCGTTACAGCTATTCCATCACCAACAGGAATAATCGTTGTCTCATAATTATTAAGTTCAAATAGTGAATGATTAAACTCATTTAGTTTTCTAACTAACGTCCTTTGACGTCTCGTTTTTAATTCAGAACGGTCACGCGCAACCGTCCCCTTAAATAAGACATTGTCTGTATAAATGATTCCTGCTTTAGAAAGCATCGGCTCATAAAGCGAGAAAAACTTAGTATATTTTGCCTTAGTAGCATCAATAAACACTGCATCAAACGGAGCGAATGTTTGAACATTCTCTGATAATTCTAGGGCATCGCCATGCATTGTGTGTATTCTCTTTTCAAGGCCCATTTCTTTAATATTTCGGTTCGCCTGTTGAAATCGTTCTTCATCTAGCTCAATTGTAAATATTTCAGCTTCTGGTAACTTTAGGGCCATCCGTATAGCAGAATATCCGATTGCTGTACCGATTTCTAGAATTTTTTTTGGCTGTTGTAATGAGAGAAGAAGTAGTAACACCTCTATTCCTGTTTTCTCCATAATTGGTACATCATTTTGCTTGGCGAATTCTTCCATTTGTTGTACATAAATTGGACGCTCAGGTAGTAAGTTCTCTATATATGTTATAACTTCTTCATTTAACATAGTTGCCCTCCTGCTTTTATTCCTTTAATGCTGCTATTCTCTGCTCAAACGATATAATCCACACCAAAAACAATTAATTACTTGACGTTATCACTATAAATGTCTAGCTACTCATCAAATAAGATCTATAAAAAGTGAAGATCATGATAGGAAAACTGCCACTAATAACCTGTAAAGTCGCACTTTTATCACCGAAAAATAAGAGTCCCATAAATTGAGAACTCTTCAAGTAAAAGCATATAATCCGTTCATTGCTTATAACAACTCGATATATTTTACCACAAGAAGAAAGGGAATGCGAATAATTAATTCACCTTCCCTTCAAAAGTCTATTGCTCTATAATATGTTTATTTTTTTCAATATTATGTTCCTCAAGTGTTTTAGTGAAAATGACTTCCCCTTCCTTAGTCGCTAGGAAATATAAATAATCTGTTTTTTCAGGTGACAATGCAGCATTAAATGATATTTCACCCGCATTTGCAATTGGACCAGGAGGAAGACCTTCGTTTTGATAAGTATTATATGGTGAATCAACTTCAAGGTCTTTATATAGAACACGATCCTTGTGCTGACCAAGTGCATATAAAACGGTTGGATCTGTTTGCAGTGGCATTTTCTTTTCTAGTCTATTATAGAAGACACTTGAAATCTTTTCTCTGTCAGCCTTCTCAGTAGCTTCCTCTTCAATTAAAGAAGCCATTGTTAAAAACCAGTGGACACTTACATTTTTTTCCTCTAGTTGCGGCAAATAATTCCCTACTACCTCACTCATTTTTTTAATCATTGGTTCGATGATTTCTTCAATGGTTGGTTTATCTTTATAATAAGGATATGTCGCAGGATATAGATAGCCTTCAAGCGGATATTTTATATCTTTTGCAAATATATCATCCGTTAATAATTCTGGATATTTCTCTTTCATTTTTTGAATAAATGATTTATCTGTTAAAGTTGCTAAAATTTCTGCTTCACTGTATGGTGCGTTTTTCGAGATGATTGAAGCAATTTCCTCGATTTGCCTTCCCTCAGGAATTGTAACTTGGAATGCTGCCTCTTCCATTAACACTCCTTGTTGCAAGTTCTCAATGATTTCATTAAATGTCATCGATTTATTGAATGTATATTCACCTGCTTGAAAATCAGCTGCATTTTTAAATTTAATATAATACTTAAATACACGAGCATCTTTAATAATATCGTTTTTTTCCAGAATGTTAGAAATCGTTGATACTGAAGAACCAATTGGAATGGTTACCTTTACTGCTTTTTGATTACCATGGTCAACAGGTTCTA
Source organism: Metabacillus niabensis (assembly GCF_902829255.1). Classification (GTDB taxonomy): domain Bacteria; phylum Bacillota; class Bacilli; order Bacillales; family Bacillaceae; genus Metabacillus; species Metabacillus niabensis. The sequence continues at coordinate 4,397 of NZ_CADEPK010000439.1, forward strand.
AAGCAGATTTTATGTAGAGATACCCTCCACCAATAATTCCTGAAAAAACAATAATTAATATAATAAATACAGATAAAACAATTTTCCGTACAACTTTTGCTTCATTTTGTTTTTCAAGTAACTTGCTATGAAATGAATCTTTTTTTGAATCTTTCTCAGACATTCATATCCTCCTCTCATTCCAACTATTATACTACAATGTTCTCTCCGTTTCGGCAATATTTTCAAAAAGGGTATAACAGGTTCATCTTAAATACTAAAGATGGTTCTGAAATGTATATCGTTGAGAATCTTAACACAACACGCAACATGGAAGCTTTATCCAGTGATTTTCCCATCCATACATATGAATTAAATTCAGGAAATAGTATTGATACTTTTCCATCAATTCTCTAACTATACAAAAAAATAGTCGACCATAAGGCCGACTATTTTTTTCATTATTATTCCTCTTCTTCATCAAGGAAAGTATTTAACATTTCTTCAATTAAATCCCATTCCTCTTCTGTTTCAATCGGTTCTAGATCTCCATCTTCTCCATCTTTATGTGGATTAAAGCTTGATGCATGAATCTCAATTTCTTCGCTATCATCCTCATCCGCACCAACTGGATAATATAAGAC
>NZ_CADEPK010000440.1 GCF_902829255.1 Metabacillus niabensis
ATTAATAAGTAACTATGAATGTTATAAGGATATGTTTATCTTTAATGAAACACCAGTAGCTAGCTATATTTCTGAAAGAATTTTAACTCTTCCTTTATATGCAGATTTAGAGTTGGAAACTGTTGATAAAATTTGTGAAATTATAATTGGATAGAGGTGCAAGTATGAAGGGGATTATTTTAGCTGGTGGATTAGGGACAAGAATGTACCCAATGACACAGGTCGTATCAAAACAATTATTACCTATTTATGACAAGCCCTTAATATTTTATCCATTGTCTGTTCTAATGCTAGCAGGTATTAGAGAGATATTAGTCATATCAACTCCAGAGGATACGCCAAATTTTAAGAAACTCTTAGGTGATGGTTCAAGATTGGGTATTCGTTTATCTTATAAGGTGCAAAGTTCTCCAAAGGGGTTGGCTGATGCTTTCATCATAGGTGAAGATTTTATTGGAAATGATAGGGTCTGTTTAATACTTGGAGACAATGTATTTTATGGACAAGACTTAACTAGGTATCTTAATAAGGCCAAAAAAATTGACAATGGCGCTGTTATTTTTGGTTATCCAGTGAAAGATGCTAGAGATTTTGGTGTGGTAGGATTTGATGAAAACTATAAGGTTACCTCAATAGAAGAAAAACCTAAGTTTCCTAAATCAAATTATGCTGTTCCGGGTTTATATTTTTATGATAATGAAGTTGTTAAATTAGCAAAAAGTATAAAACCTTCAGATCGTGGTGAAGTTGAAATAACTAGCATTAACAATAAATATCTCGAGAATAAAAATCTTAGTGTCATCTTATTAGGTAGAGGACTTGCCTGGTTAGATACTGGTACCCCTAGAGGATTGTTAAAAGCGGCTGAATTTGTGGAGGCTGTTCAATCAAGACAAGGGTTTTATATTGCATGTCTTGAAGAGATCGCTTGGCGCAGGGGATTTATTAATAAAGAGCAACTTAAAGAAAGTGGAGAAAAATTAAAAAAGACGGCTTACGGACAATATATACTTTCTTTACTAGATGATGAATATAAACACGAGAGGTAAAACATGGAAAACATACTTGTCACTGGTGGTGCTGGCTTCATTGGTAGTAATTTTATTAGATATATGTTAAAGAAGCACCCAAATTATAAAATAATTAACGTCGATTCTTTAACATATGCCGGTAACTTGGAAAATTTATCTGAAATTTCAAATCAAACAAATTATACCTTTTTAAAGGCAGACATTACTGATAGAAAAAAAATGAAACAAATTTTTAATTCTTTTGATATTGATACTGTAGTAAATTTTGCTGCAGAATCACATGTCGATAGAAGTATTGAAGAACCTGAACTATTTTTAAGGACAAACGTTATAGGTACACAAGTATTACTTGAAAATGCGAGAGATTATTGGAAATTAGATTCAAAAAATAAATATAGCACTGAATATAAACCTAATGTAAAGTTCCTTCAAGTTTCAACAGATGAGGTATATGGAACTCTTCATGAAAGTGGAAAATTCACTGAAACAATGCCATTGCTACCAAACAGCCCCTATTCAGCGTCAAAAGCTAGTGCTGATTTAGTAGTAAGAGCCTTTCATGAAACGTATGGATTACCAGTAAATATAACTCGCTGTAGTAATAATTATGGACCTTATCAATTTCCAGAGAAGTTGATTCCTTTGATGATCGTTAACTGCCTAAAGGGTAAATCTCTTCCAATTTACGGAGATGGGCAGCAGGTAAGAGACTGGCTGCATGTATCTGACCATTGTTCAGCAATAGATAGGGTACTTCACCAAGGAAAAGATGGGGAAATTTATAATATTGGTGGAAATAACGAAAAAACGAATATTGATATTGTTAGATTAATAATCGATAAACTTGGAGTAACGGATGATCTTATTGCACATATAGAAGATAGACCTGGTCATGATAGAAGATATGCTATTGACAATACAAAAATTAAAACTGAATTAAAATGGGAGCCTATTTATAAATTTGAACAAGGATTAAATGAAACAATAGATTGGTATAAACAAAATTTACACTGGGTAGAAGATATACTTTCCGGAGATTACTTAAGTTACTATCAAAGGATGTATGTTAACTTAAACAAATCTAAAAAATAGGCAGAATAGGATGGTAGTATGAAATTTTCAACTAAAGTATTCATTGGTTTAATACTAGGTGTTATTGTTGGTGTTTTATTACAAGACAACCCAGATGTTGCTGCAATGTTTAAGCCGATCGGAGATATTTTTATCAAATTAATTAAAATGATTATGATACCTTTAGTTTTTTCTTCACTAGTAATAGGAATCACCAATCTTAGTGATATAAAAAAAGTAGGGGAAATAGGCATAAAAACGTTTGTTTATTTTATGATTACTACCGCTATTGCAGTTGCGATAGGTTTATCAGTATCTTCTATTATAGAGCCTGGTAAAGGTATGACAATCGATTCATCTGTAAGTGAGGATAAAGTTGAAATTCCTTCCTTCGTTGATACTATTACCAATATCGTTCCAGATAATATTTTTTCAGCTTTAGTCAATGCAGATTTGCTACAAGTTATATTTTTTGCAGTGGTATTAGGAGTAGGAATAGTTAAGGCCAAATCTAGAGGTGAGTTAATAAAGGGATTTGTTGTATCGATATATGACGTAGTTAGTATTATCACCGATTTTATTATGAAATTAACTCCTATCGGTGTTTTCGGTTTAATGGTTCCTGTTGTAGCAACCAATGGTTTAGCAGTTCTATTACCTTTATTGAAAGTGATTATTGCATTTTATATTGCTGTTATTTTACACATGATAATCGTTTACCTTTTCTCTGTTAAATTTTTGTCATCTTACACAATTAAAGAATTCATCACTGCATTATTACCTGCACAACTAATTGCATTTACTACTTGTAGTAGTCTTGCAGCATTACCTGTAACAATAAAAAGTGTTCAAGAAAAACTAAAGGTCCCTAAGGAAGTCTCAGGTTTTGTATTAACATTAGGTGCAACGATAAACAGTGACGGAAATGCTATTTATCAAGGGATAGCGGTATTTTTTGTTGCACAAGCCTATGGTTTAGATTTATCGTTTGGCGCGTTGTTAATGGTTGTTTTAACCGGTACATTAGCATCGATTGGTGCTGCTGGAGTACCTGGTGCAGCATTGGTTGTTGTATCATTGGTTTTATCAACTGTTGGTCTTCCGCCTGAGGGAATTGCTTTAATTGCAGGTATTGACAGAATTCTTGACATGGGTAGGACTTTGGTCAATGTTACTGGAGATGCTACTACAACTGTTGTTATAAATAAATCGGTAAATAAATCTGTTTTAGTAAGATAAAAAGAGGACTCTATAAATTCTGAAAATACAATTGATAAAGTATCTAAAGCACTGGCCTATTAAGTGCTATGTAAAATCGCTAATTTGATAGTTTTATCGGGAATTACCTTCTAATGAATCTCGAATTCGTTATGTTGATATGACAATAAGCTGTTGAATTAAACGCAATTATAAATTCTTTTTCATTTAGCGCAAGTAAAATTAGCTCAAGCTAATCAATTATTACGATAAATTAAAGAGCCTTCCCTTTTAAAGGAAAGGCTCTTTGTTTAGTTGGACAGTATCTTCAAAATATCAGCCGTATTCTGATTAATCGACGAAACAAACAATTGATCGCTCTTCTGACGCACTTCCAGCCCAACAAAATTCATCATCTCTTTGGCCATATCTGTATCAGTTAATAAAGATACAGATGAGGTGATATTTGACTCTTTCACAAATGAGTTTTCCATATGATGCTCAATTGCTTCATAATAAGAACCGATCTTCGTCAAATTACTCGTTGTTTGAACAATTGCTTCATCTAGCTTACCAATTAATTCTGAAGAAGCATCACGTGTAAGTAAATTAACAGCATCTAACCCAAGAGCAGTAGTACTAGTATCCATTAAATCGATCGTAATTTGCTGACCTGGATTTGCTCCGACCATTAATACCAATGGTGCGTTTTCTCCGAGAATTTTCATCGTATTGAATTCTAACTTATTCGCTGTATCGTTAATACCTTCCATGATTTGCTCGAGCTCCATTTGACTTGCCTGGCGATCCTCGTCTGTCAATGTATCTGTTGCATTCATGACAGCAAGCTCACGTGCTCTTTGCAATAAGCCATTCACATTATTTAAGCCTTCATCTGCTGCAGATAAGACGGAAAGACCATCCTGCATATTTCGCTGTGCTTGTGAAAGACCTCGTACTTGGGCGCGAAATGTTTCAGAAACAGCTAGTCCTGCAGCGTTATCACCTGCACGGCGGATATTTAACCCTGATGCCAATTTATCAAGTGTTTTCTCGATTTTTGTTTCATTTCGTTGGTAACGATTTATCGAAAAGGTAATCGCTGTCTGATTTTGAATTTTCATCTTTTCACCTCTTTTCACATAAATCTTTCTATCACTTCTTATATCGACGAAAAAAGAATCGTTTTCAAGATAATAGGTGAATTTTTTCTGAAAAGTGCCGATATTATAGATAGAAATGATGAGGAGAGAAAGCTCTATGGACGTAAAGCAAGTAGAAAATGTATATAAGCAGCATAGTTTATCGTCCTTACCACCAAGAAAGCTTATTCTATGGATGGTTGAAGAGGCTTCTAAAGCGTTAGGAAAAGGAAAACGAGCAATTGAAGAAAAAAACAAAGTCGAACAAAACAAGCAAATTCAAATTACTCAACAGCTTATTCTTGAAATTATTCCATTAGTGAACAGTTCGATTGAAACAGGTAAAATCTTGACAGCTATCTTAGATTTTATGAATCGTAGACTAATTGAAGCAAACATAAAACAAGATAGTACAATATTAGTAGAGATAGAATCATTGCTGCTTCAGTT
>NZ_CADEPK010000441.1 GCF_902829255.1 Metabacillus niabensis
TTCTAGTGTTAATTAAATGTAAATTTTCCTTAAAGAATAAGAATTCATGCCGATATAAGAAATATAAACTTAATCGATAAGCTATTAAGGTAAAGGAATAAAGTAACATAAAGAGAGGGGAACGAATATGAAATTGACGGTTGGCAGAAAATTAATTCTCGTTTTTGCTTCTATCATTATTATTATCCTTGGCTTAAGCTTAGTAAATATGATGAATATGAACAGCATAAAGTCGGAATCGGCAAAGGTTTCTAAGCACCAGCTTCCTTCTGTTATTTACGCTTCTGAAATGAGACATATTATGAACAGCCTCGTTACACAAGAGCTTTACTACGTCAACTCAACGAATGAGAGTAACCGTAAGGAATACGCTTTAACAATGGAAGCGTTATTATCAAGACATAAGGCTGTGACGAAAAAATATGAAGCTCTTTTATCAAATGAAGAAGAGAAAACGCTTTACGACGATGTTAAAAAAGAATGGGATGATTACCTTGCTATGCATGAAGAGATGATGGCAGAAGGACAGGCTAATAATGTTGAAAAGGCAGAGGAAATCCTCCGTAAAGCAAGCTGGAGCTTATCAAGTATTAATATTAATATGAATAAGCTTGTTGAATTAAGTGAAAAAAGTGCTAATAAGGCTAGTGAGGAAATAGACGAGCGTTATACAAAATCAACTATTTTATCGCTCGTTTTCATTGTTATTGCTATTACCTTAGCTGTTGTTCTCGGGAATATTTTATCTAGAAATATCTCAATCCCAATCCGTAAAATGGCAGCACAGGCAAAGCAGGTTGCAAGAGGAAATCTTGTTGACGAGGAAATAACGATTCGCAATAAGGATGAAATTGGTCAGCTTGCAAAGGATTTTAATGAAATGACGAAAAGTTTACGCTCTGTCATTACAACAGTATCAGGACATTCAGAGCAGGTTGCGGTAACATCTAAACAGCTGACAGCTAGCGCAGAGCAATCAGCTAAAGCGTCTGAGCAAATTACATTTTCCATTCAAGAGGTTGCAAGTGGATCTGAATCACAAATGCATCAAGCAATTGAAGCGAATAATGCTGTCGAGGAAATTTCTAAAGGCATGAATCAAGCTGCGTCATCTATTCAGGTTGTCGCAGATATATCAACTGAAGCTACTGAGCGGGCAGCTGCAGGGGATATCGTTGTACGAGATACAGTTTCGCAAATGAATGCTGTACAAGCTCAAGTTCGTCAAACAGCAAAGGTTGTTAATTCACTAGGAGAGAAATCTGCACAAATTCGTAAAATTGTTGCATTAATAACCGAGGTTGCTGATCAAACGAATTTACTTGCCTTAAACGCAGCGATCGAGGCTGCAAGAGCTGGAGAGCACGGACGAGGCTTCGCTGTTGTTGCCGATGAGGTTCGAAAGCTTGCAGAACAATCTAGTCATGCAGCAGAAGAAATCAGTCAAATAATTATAGAAATAGGAAACGAAGCAACGAATGCGGTAGAAGCGATGCAAGCTGGATCGGAAGCTGTTGATGGCGGGATTGTAAAGGTTGAAGAAACGGGTAACGCGTTTAAAGAGATTGCTAAAAAAATTGAAGAGGTTGCCTTACATACACAGGATGTATCTACAGTCGTTCAACAGGTCTCAGCAAGCTCTGATTCGATGGTATCATTAATAAATGGGGTCGCTTCCTTATCTGAGCAAGCGGCTGGAAACACGCAAAATGTTGCAGCAGCTTCCGAGGAACAAAACGCATCGATGGATGAAATTACGAAATCAGCCTTGGAGCTTAGTCATATGGCAAATGAGCTTCAGAGCATCGTAAGCAAATTTAATGTGTCATCTAAAGAAGAAAATAGTAGACAACAAGAGAGAAAAATACAAAAAACTAAGAGAAAGTTAAAGCTATTTTATAAATAAACAATTAAGTAGACGATTTTTTGGAAACTATAAGAGAATTTTATATAATAAGGATATCTATATATGAGACTTTCCTTTGATTAACGTGATAGACCTCCACATTTCATTGGTGGTCTATCATGGGTATACGGGATAAATAGGATGGGGGATTAACTTGCTTATTACTGAGCGTCATCGTTTAATATTAGATTTATTAAATGAAAAGGAACATGTGAAAATTCAAGAGCTAGTTGAATTAACAAATACGTCTGAATCAACATTGAGAAGAGATTTGGATCAGCTTGAAAAGCAACATTATTTAAAACGTGTCCATGGCGGGGCATCCCTCTTGCAAAAGAAACGTCAGGAACGAAGTGTTATCGAGAAAGCAACGCAAAACCTCCAGGAAAAAAAGCAAATTGCAAAATATGCTGCTGAGCTTATCCATGATGAGGAATGCATTTATTTAGATGCAGGGACAACCACCTTTCAAATGATCCCTTTTTTAAAGCAAAAGAATCTCGTTGTTGTGACAAATGGTGTTGACCATTTAGAAGCCTTACTAGATAAAAATATTACAACCTATTTAATCGGCGGCTATGTTAAAAAAGTAACAAAAGCCTTAATTGGGCGAAATGCATATGAAAGCATCCAAAATTATCGCTTTGATAAATGCTTTATTGGGGCAAATGCGATACATCCTGAATTAGGATATACAACACCTGATCCTGAGGAGGCACATATTAAAGAAAAAGCAATCTCTCTTTCACGAGAAGCCTATGTGCTAGCAGATCATACAAAGCTTGGTGAAGTATCATTTGCTAAGTTTGCCGATTTAAACAAAGCAAAAATTATCACAAGTGTTGATGAAACAATACGGTTGAACCGATATACAGAAAAAACTAAGCTTTATCTTGCGAAATAATCATCAGATTAAAAATCTCTATTAGTTACTGAGCATTGGGAGGCTAGAGAAGGCTATCTCCCTCGGCACGGATTTAACGGAACATCCCAATATGATTTGTACTGGCATAAAAAAATCCATTTAGCATATACATGGCTACAAGAAAGAATGGGGGAAATGATATGAATGAAATCCTATTTTTAATTGTTGCTCTGTTAATACTAAGTATGATAACCGGAATGAGAATGCTTATAAACGTATGGGGAAAAAAATACCGCTATAAAAGCACGTGGGAGCTATTATATTCTGATGATGATAGAGCGGCGAAAAAGCAGCGACGGTATAGTAGATAAAAGCAGATAATTTCCTGCTTTTTTATTTTGCCTTTAACCTAAACTAATAGTAAAATTAACTGTTAGCAAATTGTTCTTTCATCAGCATTGTAGTATAGTTGAAGCACTAATTTATATAAAAGAGGTAATCGAAAATGAGCTTACAAGAGGAAATTAATAAACGTCGGACCTTTGCTATTATTTCGCATCCGGATGCAGGGAAAACGACGTTAACGGAAAAATTGCTGTACTTTGGGCAAGTAATTCGTTCAACAGGTACAGTTAAAGGAAAAAAAACTGGGAAATATGCAGCATCTGACTGGATGGAAATTGAAAAGAAGCGTGGAATTTCCGTTACATCAAGTGTGATGAGCTTCCCATATCATGACTTCCACGTCAATATTTTGGATACGCCTGGTCATGAGGACTTTAGTGAGGACACATATCGGACGTTAACAGCTGTTGATAGTGTGGTAATGATTATCGACTCCACAAAAGGGGTTGAGCCGCAAACAATTAAATTATTTAAAGTATGTCGGATGAGAGGAATTCCGATTTTTACATTTATTAATAAATTAGACCGAGAAGGAAGAGAGCCATTAGAGCTTCTTTCCGAAATTGAAGAGGTTCTCGGAATTGAATCATACCCAATGAACTGGCCGATTGGAATGGGCAAACGCTTCTTAGGAATTTATGACCGCTTCCAAAACCAAATTGTCCGCTTTAAGGGAGATGAGGAAGAGGAAATCATTCCTTTAAGTGATGTATCAAAGCATGGTATCGATGAAAACCCGACTTATCAAGACACTCTAGGTGAGATTGAGCTTCTTGAAGAGGCAGGAAATGAATTTACTCGTGAACGTGTTGAAAATGGTGAGTTAACGCCAGTGTTCTTTGGCAGTGCGTTAGCAAACTTCGGTGTTCAAACATTCTTTGATACATTCCTTCAATTTGCTGCACAGCCTCAGCCGCGAAAAACGAATGAAGGCTTAGTGGAACCAGAAAAAGAACAATTTTCTGGATATATTTTCAAAATCCAAGCAAATATGAACCCAGCACATCGTGACCGTATCGCCTTTTTACGTGTTTGCTCAGGTAAATTCGAACGAGGAATGAGCGTCAATCTTAGTCGGACAAACAAAACGATTAAGCTAAACCAAACGCAAGCCTTTATGGCAAAGGATCGCGATACGGTTGATGAAGCCTATCCAGGAGATATTATCGGGATTTACGACCCAAATATTTACCAAATTGGTGACACGTTAATCGGTGGAAAAGCTCAGTTCCATTATGAAGAGCTGCCACAATTCCCGCCAGAATTGTTTAAACGAGTACAGGCAAAGAACGTTATGAAGTCGAAGCAATTTAGAAAAGGGATTGAGCAGCTTGTTCAAGAGGGAGCAATCCAATTATTCAGACAAGAGTTAAATGACTCGCTCATTCTTGGGGCAGTTGGTCAATTGCAATTTGAAGTATTTGAATATCGGATGAAGGCTGAATACAATGTAGACATTGAGTTTACCCCATTAGGAGAACGGATTCCACGCTGGATTAAAAGTGAGAAATTTGATAAACGTTTCTTTGATTCACGTAGTATGCTCGTTCGTGACCGTTACGGCTCATATGCTGTACTCTTTGAAAATGAGTTTACATTACGTTATTTCTTAGAAAATCAAAAGGAAATCGAGCTTGTCGATCTGTTTGAAGAAAATGACTATCAAGGTGTTACAGCACATAAATAATACGTTTGAACAATTAAAAAT
>NZ_CADEPK010000442.1 GCF_902829255.1 Metabacillus niabensis
TTTTATTAGAATTCTATGATTATCGTTATTTTATCTACAATAAAAAGACTGGAACTTTTAGCTCCAGTCTTTTTGTTAACTATTTAAATATCTCCAAAAGGTTCCATGCTTTGCTTGGACTTTTTCTACTGTTTGGGAAAGGACTAATTTCTTTAATTCCTTTTCAACCTCACATGTCGTCATATTATAGACAGCAGCAATTTCAGCAGTTGCAACAAATTGGTAGTGTCTTAAAAATATTTCTAATGGAGGTGTATGGGAAGGCTTTATTTTACTCCCAATCATCTCAAATAAAACTTGGACGTATAAATCATATGAATAAAGACCAGTAATTTTTAAACCTTCCTCTTCAACATTTTCACTAAAAAATGCGAGAGTCGGTATTTCATGAACATCCATTTCAGAAGTGATTTTTAAATCACATTGGAGCGCTTTTGCAGCAGCTTGTGAATGAAGGTCGATTTTAAACTCCTCAACATCGAGTCCGACTTTCTCAGCAATTTCAATTAACATAGATTCTTCAGAAACATTTTGACTTTCAATAAATAAATATTCCTGTAGTTTCCGTAAAAAGCGAAGGCCTGCTTTTCTCCCTTGTAGCTCTGCGGCTTTTATTGCTAAAGATGCCGTATAAGGTGTTGATAATGGATTTTCTAACCAAATCTTTCCGTCACAAGACATCCCTGTTCGATTTGCGGTCTTCTCCCATGCCTTTGCTAGCTTATCAGGTCTTTTTCTCTTTGTAATATTTAATGTTGCAAGACGTCCACTAATAATATGTCTAAGTGTAAAAAAGCGACCATATTCAATTTGCAGCTTTTTTATAATAGGCTCGAGTGCCCAACAGTCAGGACATAATGGATCAACAAACATATAAATTTCTAGCGGCTTATCAGGATGTCCATTACAATGTGAGAAAAAGAGAGAAGCATCCTTCATCTCACACTTGTTATTCATTGCTATATACCTCTTTCTGCTCATTATCTTCTCCATTAGTATTCACCATATGGTGTGCAGTAAGCTGAAGCCGATGAAGGAGAAAATCCTTTATGTCACCTGTTAATCCAACATCATTCATTGCCTCTTTCATACATTGAATCCATGCATTAGCCCTTGCCGGCGTAATCGGAAACGGAAGATGTCTTGCTCTTAACATCGGATGACCGTGCTCCTCTGTATAGAGCTGAGGGCCGCCTAAATATTGTGTTAAAAATTGTTTTTGCTTTCTAGCAGTTTCAGTTAAGTCATCTGGAAAAATGGGAGAAAGCATTGGATGTTTTTGTACTTTCCCATAAAAGGAATCAACAAGGTGTGAGAGCATTTCTTCACCTATCACTTCATACGGTGTTAGTTTTTGGTCAGTCATGTTGATAGCTCCTTTAAATTTGCTAAATCATTCATTCAAACAGAATTTCCTGATGTTTATCATTTATTGTTATTAAAATATGACGACTATGTTTACATTAATAGTGTAGTGACAACAATCATATAACTAATTCTTTAACAATATTATATACATTTTAACAAGCGTTTCTATATATCTCAAACAAATCGCTCGAAGCATGCAATATTATGTTCTAAAAACTATGGAATAAATAGCGTTTTGAAGGGATAGAAGGATTTTTGATGTTAGTATTTACCTGTAAAATAAGGATAAAACGTTTTACGGAATTTTTGCTCCAAACAACAATGCCCTACATAATAAAAAAGTAGCCAATCAATAATCGGCTACGCTAGGTATGACTCTGTTATTTTCTTAACATAGTTTTGTGTTTCTTTAAACGGAGGAATTCCGCCATATTTATCTACATTACCTGGTCCTGCATTGTAGGCAGCAAGGGCAAGTGAGACGTCACCATTATATTTTGTGAGCATCTTCTTTAAATATTTGGTACCACCTTCAATGTTTTGGGCAGCATCAAACGGATTTTCGACACCTAGTGAACGAGCTGTTGCTGGCATTAATTGCATAAGTCCCATTGCTCCAGCATAGCTTTTGGCTGCTGGGTTAAAACCTGACTCTTGCTTAACTACCGCATGAATGAGCTTTTCATCAATCCCATATTTTTCCGCAGCTTGTTTAATCATGTCATCGATATCACCAGAGATGCTTGTTGGATTAGATACTTCAGTAGATGAAGTTGAATTGATATTTGTTAATGGAGTCTTTGTTTCTAACATAGTTGTTAACTCTTTTACACTAATAGCTGGTTGCTCAGTTGCCTCGGTGTTTATTGAAGCTGAATTTAATAATGAGTTTAAAAGTTCTTGAAAATCTGATTCAAATGAAGAATCGCTATTAGTAGTGATACCATTGCTATCTAAATTTCGAAGAGCTTGGAGCTCAAGTAGTGTTTTATAGTATTGAGTTTTGATATCCAACCTCATTACCTCGCTTCTTTATATTTTTGCTCATAAAAACGACGAATTTTATTTTTAGTTTGGCGGACCGGAATAGAAAATTCATTTAATAATTGATGAAATGCTGCTTTTCCCTTTTCTTCATCTTGAACTTCATATTCTAATTCATAATCCTCTATATTTAAATATCGGCTATGATCCAAAACTATTAAGCCATTTTTATAATTTTTTTCGGCACGACTTGTCGTTAACGAACCGAAATAGGTAATGGTTTGTACAGCAACTTCTAATTTATGAAGTTGTGCAACAACGGGACCTTCAGGCAGAATGCCAGATGTAATTATTGTTTGTGCCTCGTCATTTGTAAGAGCTTGATGTGTTTCTAATAATCCGATCTTTGCAGGCTCCTTTAACGTGAGGACAAACTGATTTTTCTTTTTGCGAATTCTAAGTGCAGCACCAAGCTCCTTAAGAGAAAACTGTGGAGTATCAAAATAATGATTTTCTTGTAGGATAAAATCATCCTCATCTATTTGAAATACTTTTTTTAGCTGGTTAAATTCGTTTTTAGTAAGTAGGTTTTTGAATTCTATTTCGATTTCTTGTGACATCTGATAGATTCCTTTCATCGATACGCATTATTAGCGAAAGTTAAATTCTTCACATAGCTCTATTATCGCTTGCATCTTGTTATTTCGCAATGTTATCATGTCAATTTTAATATGGTAAAATAATCAATGACGTGTAACGGAAGGAGATTTTTATGAACAAAAGAATTGATGTAAAAGAAGCAGTACTTGAAGCTAATCGTTTAATCTTACATACAGAGGATTCGTTATCTGAAATAAAAGGCAGCATGAATGCGAAAGGGCAAATGTTAGTCGATTCTGATCAATTAGCGTTTATTTATTTACTAGAAACAGACGAAGATTTTATCTATGCTGGATTACCGCATACGATATGGTCTAAATTAAAGGAAGCTTTAGATAAGAGCTTGCCAGTGTTATTAAAAATTAACGATAGTGAAGTAGAGCTAGTTCAGATAATTGATGAATTACAATATTTAATCGATAATATTAAAGGTAATGCTAATTACGGAGAAGAAATGGAAACAAAAGTGACGGAGGTATTTTCTTAAGAAAAGACTCTTTATTAAACTATTGTTGTTTTTAAGCATAACTTTGTAATAGTTGATAGGAGTGGATGTGTGAGGCTTCTATGGGATGTGTGATAGGTGGTGCCACACGAGGTGTTAACCTTGAGTAGGCTCACCATCCACCCGTGGAATGCAGCATTGTACGAGAAAACCAACCTAGAAAGCAGAAAGCAACAAAGTTTACAAAAGCAGCCTTAGAAAAAGAAACAAGGTAATTTCGATTTGGCGGTGGCAGTCAGAGGGGGATTTTGTATGAAGCATGAACAGTGGAAATTATTCTTGGCTCCTTATCATCAAGCAGTAGAGGAGTTAAAGGTAAAATTACGGGGAATTAGAGCACAATATGAATTACATCATACACACTCTCCAATTGAGTTTGTTACAGGGCGTGTAAAGCCTGTTGCAAGTATATTGGATAAAGCGAAACGAAAAGGCATTCCTTTAGATAAAATAGAAGAGGGTTTACAAGATATAGCTGGTATACGGATGATGTGTCAGTTTGTCGATGATATTAAAGCAGTTGTCGATATGTTGAAAAGCAGAACAGACCTTGAAGTCGTTGAAGAGCGTGATTATATAACTAGTAAAAAGGAAAGTGGCTATCGTTCATATCATGTTGTAGTTAAATATCCTTTACAAACGGTAAATGGGGAGAAAAAAATTTTAGTCGAAATTCAAATCAGAACACTTTCTATGAATTTTTGGGCAACTATTGAGCATTCATTGAATTATAAATATAGCGGGAATATTCCTGAGGAAATCAAAGTACGTTTAAAACGTGCGGCTGAAGCAGCTTATTCATTAGACGAGGAAATGTCACAGATTAAAGGTGAAGTGCAGGAAGCACAAGTAATCTTCTCAAGGAAAACGGAATAATAGCTTTTTCGTATAACCATTAATGCTTGAAAATTTTAAAAAATTCAACTAGCGGACGGACCGTAGGATGCCAGCATTCCGCTTGCCAAAATACATTATTTTCGGAAAATTAATGAAAAAAATTGTTCGAATAGCATTGCCATGGTAGATTAGAATCGGGTATCGTTGCTTTGTTATAGTAGTTGATTATGAAAAGAAATTGGTGAAAGGGAGTTAATATAAATGAAGTTTGCAATTTCATCTAAAGGTGATACAGTTTCAAACTCAATTATGCAAAAAATGAGGACATATTTGTTAGATTTTCAGTTAGAATATGATGAAGATCAACCTGATATTGTCATTTCTGTTGGTGGAGATGGAACTCTTTTATATGCCTTTCATCGTTATCGAAGTAGACTTGATAAAACGGCATTTATCGGTGTCCATACTGGCCATCTTGGCTTTTATGCTGATTGGGTACCAGACGAAATCGAAAAGCTAGTTATTGCGATTGCAAAAACTCCCTATCAGGTAGTAGAATATCCAGTCCTTGAGGTCATAATTAATCATAATGATGGTAGTCGTGAGGCAAGATATTTAGCATTAAATGAATGTACGGTTAAGAGCATAGAAGGCACTTTAGTTATGAATGTTGAAATTAAAGGTCAAACCTTTGAAACGTTCCGTGGAGATGGACTATGTATTTCAACTCCATCAGGAAGTACAGCCTATAATAAGGCATTAGGTGGTGCGATCCTTCATCCGTCGATTAGAGCGATTCAGTTAGCTGAGATGGCCTCAATTAACAATCGAGTGTTTCGGACAATAGGTTCACCGCTTATCTTGCCTGAGCACCATACATGTATGTTAAAGCCAGTTAACGATGTTGATTTTCAAATAACTATCGATCATTTAACATTATTACATAAAGATGTGAAATCAATCCAATGCCGTGTTGCAAGTGAAAATATCCGTTTTGCTCGATTTAAGCCATTTCCATTTTGGAAAAGAGTGCGTGATTCATTTGTCGGGGATGTCGGTAGGAAGGAATAACCTTGTTATTTTGTTAAAGTAAATGAAGTTAATTATAATTCAAGATGTTTATAGGGGTTTAATTGTATGAAGCCATTTCAGTTACAGTGGGTCATTAACAGCGAAGATGCAAAGAAATCGATAAAGGATTTTGTCAGAGAAAAGAAAATATCAAAGCGAGCTTTAACTGATATTAAATTTAATGGTGGAGCTATTAAAGTGAATTCAGAAAATGTAACAGTGCGCCACGTTTTGCAAGCAAACGATCTTTTGACTGTAATTTTTCCTATTGAAGAAAAGGGCACAGGCCTAAAAGCGGAAAATGACGTACCGTTCGATATTGTATATGAGGATGAGCATTGTATAGTAATTGATAAGCCGCCATTTATCCCGTCGATTCCCTCTCGTGAGCATGTAAGTGGAACGTTAGCAAATGGTTTGATGCAATATTATAAGACACATCAAATCCCTTCGACAATCCATATTGTTAATCGCCTAGATAAGGATACATCGGGGTTAATGCTTGTTGCAAAACATCGCTTTGCCCATTCGTTGTTTTCAGAGCAGCAAAGAAATAAGGAGATCAAGCGCACTTATTTTGCAATTGTGCACGGTGTTCTTAAGGAGACAGCTGGAACGATTTCAAAGCGAATTGGTCGAAAGGATGATAGCATCATCGAAAGGGAAGTAAGAGAAGATGGTCAAGAGGCAATCACACATTATCAAGTTCTGAATACCTTTCATAACAAGACATATATTGAATTAGTGTTAGACACTGGAAGAACGCATCAAATTCGTGTCCATCTTTCATCTATTGGTCATCCTCTTTGCGGTGATACATTATATGGGGGGAGTCAGGAGCAGATTAACCGCCAAGCATTACATAGTGTAAAGCTTTCCTTTTGGCATCCAATCTTAGAAAAAGAAATGGAGTTTATTTCTGAGATCCCTGAAGATATGAAAAAACTTATGACAGAATGATTGTAAGATGAGTAGTTCAATTTTGGAGTAATAAGGTTATTCCTATATTGAACTACTTTTTTATATGATGAAATTAAGGAGGTCGGTTTTTAAATGGTTTGTAAGAGTGGTTTTTAACCAAATGCAAATTGTGGTGGGATATATGTATTTGTAGGGTTCGTTTGAAGTTATGCATACTAAGTATGAAAGGTCCATTTTTATAATGGCTGGACCTACACCTGGTAGTTTTTTCGGGATTATCTTCTAAATCTTTCTTCATCAAACGGAATGGTTGAGGGAACAGAAACGATTTCATCCTCAGGATAGCGATAGGCTGTAAACTTATTCCCAAAAACAGCACCTGTATCAATATTAATTGTCTGCTTCGTACGTTTTGCCTCTAACACGGGTGTATGCCCATAAACAATAAATGGCTTACCTTGATAGTGCAATGCCCAATCCCTGCGTTCAGGAGTACCATCTGGATTTTTCTTGCCGGTGATATCACCGTATAATACAAAGGTTTTGACAGCATTGCTTGTCTTACCGATATAGTCCTCACGAATTCCCGCATGTGCTACGATTAACTTCCCATCATCGAGAACTTGATATAAAGGAGCTGATTCGTATATCCAGATAAACTTTTGTTTAATCTCCATTTGTTGTGAATGTGAAAGAGCATCATACTCAGCAACTGTTGTCTCTAACCCATGAGAAATTTGCACTTTATTGCCTAGAAAAAAACGATAAAGCTTATTGCAATGATTTCCTGGAGAATAAAACGCCTGTTTCTCCTTCAACAATCGATACACAACGTCGATCACTCGAATCGAATAAGGGCCACGATCCGTTAAATCCCCAACAAAAGACAGCTTCCGATTGCTCGGATGAATTGGAACTCCCGAAGACCAATCATACCCAAGCACCCTAGTCAACTCCTCAAACTCCTCAAAACACCCATGAACATCCCCAATAACATCAACCTTCACAACATCCACCTCCTAATGGGGGACAGTCCCCAAAAATATATAAAATCACCACTAACTAAATCAAAATGTAAAAATTAAAACAAATTGGGGACAGTCCCCAATAAATTGAGTCCCAATAAATTGACTCCAATAATTGACCCCAATAATAAAGGTACCCATTCATAGGGTACCTTTATTTCAGTCAAACATGTATTTTCTTGTGCGGGATCGGACGTTTAGGATGATGCCGATTGCGACCATGTAGGTGGCGAGGGAGCTTCCGCCATAGCTTATGAATGGTAAAGGAAGTCCTGTTATTGGCAGTAATCCAATCGTCATTCCAATATTTTGAAAGACTTGGAAGGTAATCATTCCGATAATGCCTGTACATAAATAGCTTCCAAATGGGTCATTGCTTTCAAGTGAAATATGAATCATACGATAAATTAGTAAAAAGAAGAGTGAGATAACAATACTTCCGCCAATAAAACCAAATTGCTCTGAAATAATGGCAAAGATGAAATCAGTATGGGCTTCAGGTAAATAAACCTCTAGATTTTGATACCCTTTCCCATGTAATTCCCCAGAACCGATTGCTAATAGAGATTTAACGAGCTGGAAGCCCTGCTCACCAGAGTATTCATATGGATTTAACCATCCATAAAAGCGATCTAATTGATATTCTTCACCGCGTAAAACGTACTTAAGGAAGAAATCAGGAAATTTAATAAATGTAAAGATGAACGCTCCAGCAATTATAAGAACAGAGGAAACAGCTGTTAAAATGATTCGCCATTGAATTCCCGATACTAATATTAGAGATGCAATCACGGCACAAAATACCATCGTCATCCCCATATCTGGCTGTCTAATTAACAAGAGAATTGGTGGTATTGCAGTTGCAAAAAGCTTCCCAATTAATAGAAAATCATCTGAAAGAGAACTAACTGGGTATTTCTCTCGATGCTCAGTAATAATTTTGCTCAAAACAATAATCAAGAATATTTTCATTAACTCTGATGGCTGGAAATTCCCAAGTGGTCCGAGTTGATACCAGCTTGTCGCACCTTTAATCGTTTGGACAATTGGTTCAGGTAAAATTTCTAATCCTAGAAGCAACAGCATACCAAAGCCGTATAAATACCAAGCTAATTGCTTAAATCGGTCAAAATCGATTAACATAGTTAGAACAACGGCTACCGACCCGATAATATACCACTGAATTTGCTTGACGGAAAAGTTAATCCCTTGAAGTGCTGAAGTAAGAGTCTCTTCAGCACTATTGATCGCAATCGTGCTAACTAAAGCTAATAAAAACATGATAAATATTAATGTATAATCAATTTGATGTTGGGGAGATTTTTGAGATGTCATAAGATGATCCCTTTCTAAACATTTAAGTTGAAATTAATCCTAGTGTCATTGTATCATTAACCATCTTAATGGTTTGTGAACGATTTGAAAAGATTCCTTTGTCGGATTCTTAATAGATTGTAAAATTTTTATGAAGGTTTAGGAAGAGAATTGAGTTTTTCTTACGATATCATATAGAATATTATAGTATTTATCCCGAATACCAGGTAGCTTAATCCCCTTATAAATGACGGGGTACATCCTAAAAATTCTTGCCATTGTGTGTAATGAATGGAAAGTTTAGAAAAATACAACAAAGTCTTCCTACAATACGAAGGAGCATTAAAACAGTAAGGGACTTTGACATGAAATCGTTATGGAAGATGATTACGCATAGTCCACCATACATCTAAGTTTCCTTCATGGTGATAAAATACTGCTGTGAATAAAAAAGTCACAACCATTATTGTAGCACATTTTACTAAATAGAGAGAGGGGGACTAAACATGTCAGATGAAAAAGAAAAAGTAGAATTAGAAGAGGAAGGATTACTTGCTTCTTTATCAAGTCACAATATGGATGAATTTCGCGAGGTCTTTTTAGAGCAACATCCTTATGATCAAGCGAAATTTTTTAGTAAATTAGAGGAAGAAGAACGATTTATCGTTTATAGCTACCTATCACCTGAAGAAATGGCTTCTGTTTTTGAAAACATTGAGGATGACGATGATAGGTACAAAATCTTTTTATCAGAAATGGATCCAACCTTTGCGGCACAAATGCTATCTCATATGTACGCTGATGATGCAGTAGACGTTTTGAATGAGCTTGACAAAGATCAGGCAGCGAGCTACTTAACAATCATGGATGATGATGCAGCTGAGGAGATTCGTGAACTTCTTCATTATGAGGAATATACGGCTGGTAGTATTATGACAACAGAATACATCGCCATCCACGCAAATCAAACTGTGCACTCTGCTATGCAAATTTTGAAAAATGAGGCACCAAATGCAGAGACAATCTATTATGTATTCGTTATTGATGAAGCAAAAAAACTTGTTGGGGTTATTTCGTTAAGAGACTTGATCATTAATGAACCAGATACAATGATTTCTGAAGTAATGAATGAACGTGTGTATTCAGTAAGTGTTGCTGAAGACCAAGAAGAAGTGGCGCGAAAAATGAAGGATTATAACTTTTTAGCGTTGCCTGTTGTAGACTTTAGAGGACATCTGCTCGGAATTATTACAGTAGATGATATTGTCGATGTCATTGATGAAGAAGCAAGTGATGACTATTCCAAGCTTGCGGGGATTGCAGATGTCGATTCAAATGACCGAGGTCCTTTCACAGCAGCTAAAAAAAGACTCCCTTGGTTGATTATTCTTTTATTTTTAGGAATGTTTACAGCGAGCTTAATTGGGAGATTTGAAGCGACATTAGACAAGGTCGCCATATTGGCTGTTTTTATTCCCCTTATTGCAGGTATGGCTGGAAATACAGGTACACAAGCCTTAGCGGTTGCAGTAAGAAGAATTGCTGTAGGGGATGCTGAGGAGCATAGCAGTATAAAATTGCTACTTAAAGAAGCAGGTACAGGCTTAATTACAGGTACAGTTTGTGGAATTGTCGTTACAATTGTAATTTTTGTATGGAAGGGCGAGCTTTTCTTAGGGATGCTTGTCGGTATTTCAATTTTAGCGACATTAACAGTTGCTACGATTGCTGGGGCGTTAATACCGCTCATTATGCATCGGCTTAAAGTTGACCCAGCTGTAGCTTCGGGGCCATTTATAACAACTATTAACGATATTATTAGTATTTTAATTTACTTTGGAATGGCGACATTATTTATGCAGTATTTAATTTAATGTTCTATTCGTACTAACTGATTGGAGGGATTTGATGCATGGTGCATCCGTAACATCACTAGTTATTGTTATTTTAGCAGCGTTTTTAACACCAATTATTTTACATCGTCTTAGGCTTAACTTTATGCCAGTCGTCGTCGCAGAAATTATTGTTGGATTAATTATTGGAAAAAGTGGCTTTGATGTCGTCTCTCAAGATATGTGGCTTGAAACCCTTTCGATGTTAGGCTTTATCTTTCTTATGTTTTTAAGTGGACTAGAGATTGATTTTTCAGCATTTGCTGGAGGAAAAAAGAAGGAAAAGCTTCCTTCAGGTAAAAATGCTCCCAATACGTTTCTAGTTTCTACGATTATATTTGTCGGGATTTTTATTCTATCATTAATCCTTTCATATCTATTTGTTTGGATTGGACTGATGGATAATGCCTTCCTTATGACATTAATTATTTCAACAATTTCCCTTGGTGTTGTTGTCCCAACATTAAAAGACGCTCAAATTATGAAATCAAACATCGGGCAAATCATTTTACTTGTTGCGGTTATCGCGGATTTAGTGACGAT
This sequence comes from Metabacillus niabensis, assembly GCF_902829255.1. Classification (GTDB taxonomy): domain Bacteria; phylum Bacillota; class Bacilli; order Bacillales; family Bacillaceae; genus Metabacillus; species Metabacillus niabensis. The sequence continues at coordinate 11,121 of NZ_CADEPK010000442.1, forward strand.
GGTGTTACTTGCGGTGTTTGCCTCAATATATGGCGATGGGGATACGAACACATGGTTATTACTCATATTATTTGGAGCAGGAGTCTTGCTTTATTTCCTAGGGAAAGCATTTCAAAACCGTTCCTTCATTGAAACTATGTCAAAAGGAACGATCCAAATTGGCACACGAGCTGTTTTTACTCTCATCATTGTATTAGTTGCAATTTCAGAGACAATAGGAGCTGAAAACATTTTAGGAGCCTTTTTAGCAGGTGTGCTTGTTTCATTGTTATCACCAAATAAAGAGATGGTGCAAAAACTTGATTCCTTTGGATATGGATTTCTTATTCCAATTTTCTTCGTAATGGTCGGTGTTGACTTAGATATCTGGGCATTGTTCCAGGATCCAAAAATCTTTATATTAATACCTTTACTATTTATCGGATTGTTAATATCAAAAATTGTTCCAGTATTTTTATTAAAGCGTTGGTATGATTTAAAAACAACACTTGCATCAGGCTTCTTATTAACTTCAACATTATCCCTTGTTATCGCTGCAGCTACAATCGGTGAAAGAATGGAAGTTATAACGTCAGAGATGTCAGGTGCACTAATTTTAGTTGCAGTTATCACAAGTATTGTTACACCAATTTTCTTTAAAAAGCTATTCCCGAAACATGTATCAGAGCGTCCGAAAATTAAAGTTGCCTTTATTGGAGCGAATCAATTATCCTTGCCTGTTACGAGGGAATTAAACCCAGAAATATATGAAACAACAGTCTTTCATATGAAACAAGAGAAACTGGACAAACAAATTTCCCATTCCTTGTTTGATATAAAAGAAATTAAAGATTTTGAAGTAAAAACGTTGATGGAAAATCAAGCATTTGATGTTGATTTAATCGTAGTAACAACAGGAGATGAGCAACGAAACGCGGATATTGCGCTATTTGCAAAAGAGCAAAAGGTTGAACGAGTAATTGCGAGCGTTGCTTCACCTGAATTAGATACAAAGTTGAAGGAAAACGATATTGACGTCTTTTCTACATTGTTATCAACGAAAACAATGCTTCGTGCATTGATTGAAGCACCTGGGGTTATGCGGATTTTAAC
>NZ_CADEPK010000443.1 GCF_902829255.1 Metabacillus niabensis
AGCGGTTCAATAAATACGGTTGTTGAATTTTTTACAGGGGAGAAAATTAACTTTATCCAACAAGCTGATTGGTTTAGAACCATTTATGTCACTTCTGAAATTTGGCAAGGCATGGGTTGGGGAGCGATTTTATATTTGGCTGCGTTAACAACCATTGATGAATCCTTATATGAAGCGGCAAAAATGGATGGAGCCAATAGATGGAAGCAAACACTTCATATTACGATTCCAGGAATACTTCCAACAATTGTTACTCTTTTAATCTTAAATATTGGAAGCTTTATGGCTGTTGGTTTTGAAAAGATATTACTTTTGTACAATCCATTAACCTACGAAACTTCCGACGTTATATCAACATATCTATACAGGGTTGGGTTAGAATCTAGTAATTTTAGCTATGCAACAGCGATTGGTTTATTTGAATCACTGATTGGATTAGTTCTAGTCTTAACTGCAAATGGGATATCGCGAAAAATTACAGAAAGAAGTTTGTGGTAGGAGGAGATAAGATTGCGAGAATCTGTACAATATAAAGTTTTTAAAGTATTTAACACGATCATCTTATTATTAATTGTTTTTTGTACGCTTTATCCTTTTGTAAATGTTGTCGCACAATCTTTTAGTAGTGAGGCGTATATAAACGCTGGGAAAGTGAATCTCATTCCTAAAGGATTTAATATCGATACGTATAAAACAGTTGCCTCTGATTCAATGTTCTGGGTCAACTATAAAAATACTGTCGTATATACAGTTGTTGGTACCGCGATTTCGATGTTTTTAACGACTATTTTCGCCTATGCGTTATCAAAAAGGCGATTAGTTGGACGTAGATTTTTAACTTTATTTGCAGTTTTCACGATGTTTTTTAACGGGGGTTTAATTCCAAACTATGTTCTTATTAACGGGTTAGGCTTCGGGAACACAATGTGGGCAATTGTTATTCCAGGAGCGATTAGCATTTATAATATGTTAATTATGAAATCCTTCTTTAAGAATATGCCAGAGGAGTTGGAGGAAGCTGCATCGATTGACGGGTTAAATACGTATGGTATTCTTTTGAAAATCATTCTACCACTGAGTAAAGCAGTTATTGCAACAATGGTGCTATTTTATGCAGTAGGACATTGGAACTCATGGTTTCCGGCTTTTCTCTATCTAGATCAAAAAGAATTATTCCCTGTAACAATATATTTACGAAATTTAATCGCAGGTGTATCTGGGGGAACTTCTGCAGGAGCAACTTCGGCAGATAATCTAACACAAATTTCAGCTAATATTAAATCGGTTACGATGGTCTTAACGATTTTACCTATCTTAACAATCTATCCATTTGTTCAAAAATATTTTGTCTCTGGTGTTATGCTCGGTTCTGTTAAGTAATTCTAAGCAGGAAAAGGTAATCCTTGTAGCAATAAGGCACTCATTAATCGAATGTAAGGGAACTTTCGATTAATGAGCGTCTTATTGCCCAAGGTAATAGATTCGCTTTTAATTTTTTAAAGAACAAAGGGGAGGAAATGAAATGAAAAGAGGTCGAAGTAGGTTAAAGTCTTTATTTTGTCTAGTAGCACTTGCAGCTCTAGTTGTTGCAGGATGTTCAAACAAAGAAGAAGCAGCCGGTACGGTAAGTGAAGACGCAAAGAAGGGGGCAATGGAATCTTTCTCAGTAGGGGATACGTTCAAAGCAACAGAGCCTTTTGAACTGCCGATTCTTTATATGGATCAGCCAACATATCCTTACAAAAAAGATTGGCTATTATGGGAGAAAATCACTGAGATTACGAATGTAACATTAAAACCTACGATTGCACCATATAGTGATTATACGCAAAAACGTAGTTTGTTAATTAGTTCAGGTGATGCACCATTAATCATCCCAAAAACATATCCAGGTGAAGAGGCTCCATTTGTTTCTTCAGGTGCAATTCTTCCAGTGAGTGATTATATCGATAAAATGCCACATTTTAAAGATAAAGTTGAAAAATGGGGTTTAGAGGAAGAGCTAGAAGCCTTGCGTCAAAATGATGGGAAATTCTATTTACTGCCAGGATTGCATGAAGCAGTTTGGCCTGATTATACATTAATTGTAAGAACCGATATTTTTGAAAAACATAATATTGCTATTCCAAAGACATGGGATGAATTATATGTAGCAATGAAAAAATTGAAAGAGTTATATCCTGATGTTACTCCATTTTCTGATCAATATGAGTTTAACAGTACTCTTAATATTGCAGCTACAGGATTTGGAACGAAAGCTGGATGGGGATTTGGTAATGGGCTAACGTATGATGAAGCAAAAGATGAATTTATTTACACAGCAACTACAGATGAATATAAAGAAATGCTTACTTATTTTAATAAATTAGTTTCTGAAGGCTTACTTGATAAAGAAAGCTTTACACAAGAAGATGATCAAGCTATCCAAAAATTCGTCACAGGTAAATCATTTATCATTAACGGAAATTCTCAAACACTCGTTCTTCACCGTACAGATATGGATAAAAATTTAGGTAAAGGAAACTACAAAATCGCTAAAATTACCGTTCCTGGTGGCCCTGCTGGTCAGCTTATGTCAGGTTCAAGATTAGAAAATGGGGTTATGATTTCTTCTAAAGCGAAAGATAGCGAAAATTTCGAAGCGATTTTACAATTCATTGACTGGCTCTATTACAGTGACGAAGGTCAAGAGTTTGCTAAATGGGGTGTTGAAGGTACAACATATACAAAAGAAAACGGTGTTCGCAAATTAGTCGATGATGTTAATTATAATGGATTAAATCCAGCTGGAACGAAAGATTTACGTAAGGATTTTGGATTCTCTGGAGGAGTATTTGCCTACGGTGGAACAACCGATTTATTACGTTCCATGATGAGTGAGGAAGAGGTAAAATTCCAAGAGGATATGGCAAAAACAAAAACAACTATTCCTGCTGAGCCTCCAATTCCATTTTCAATTGAGGATCGCGAGCAAGTTACATTATTAAGCACACCTTTAAAAGATTATACAGACCAAAATACATTAAAGTTTATTTTAGGTGAAAGAGATTTAAGTGAATTTGATACGTTTGTTAAAGAGCTTGAAAGCCAAGGCTTACAAAAATATTTAGATCTAGCAAATAAAACATATAAAGAATATAAAAAGTCTAAATAACTATTGATCTTACTGGGCTGACTATTGTCTGTTAATGAGACGAGCCAGCCCCAGTTTAGAACAGGAAGATACCATTTAAACGATCTTCTTGTTCTAAACTGTTAGAACCTCTTTGTTTTTTAAAAGCTTCTGAAATAATATGATAGTTGCTACTTAAGTGTAAATTTCAAGAAATAATGATAAAGAAGGTGAAGAAAATGGGAGATAAAAGAGAGTTTGGAGAAGGGATCCTCTTTACTG
>NZ_CADEPK010000444.1 GCF_902829255.1 Metabacillus niabensis
AATTTGGGGGTTCTTCATTAGCATCTGGAGAACAGCTAAAAAAGGTATTTCAAATCGTTGTCTCAGATCCTGAAAGAAAGATTGTCGTTGTTTCAGCACCAGGAAAACGTTTTTCAGACGATATTAAGGTAACGGATTTACTAATCGATTGTGCGGAAAAGGTATTAGCAGGAGAAGAGATAGAGAGTGAATTTGCAACGATTATTGAACGATATGCAAGCATTGCGAAGGAGCTAGAGATTTCCCTTGATATCATAGACACGATTTCCCATGATTTAAAGGCATTATTAAATGGAAATAAAGAAAAGCCTGATCGCTTTTTAGATGCTATTAAAGCAAGCGGTGAGGATAATAATGCAAAGCTCATTGCTGCATATTTTCAACATCGCGGGGTATTAGCACAATACGTTAGTCCTAAAGAAGCGGGCTTAATCGTCTCAGATGAACCCGGCAATGCTCAGGTTTTACCGGAGTCATATGATAATTTATATAAGCTTCGCGATCGTGAAGGAATTATCGTGTTCCCAGGCTTTTTTGGCCATAATAAAAACGGTGATGTATTAACATTCTCAAGAAGCGGATCTGATATTACTGGTTCGATACTTGCCAATGGTGTGAAGGCGGATTTATATGAAAACTTTACAGATGTTGATGCAGTTTATTCAGTAAATCCTACTATTGTTCAAAATCCAAAGGAAATAAGTGAGCTTACTTATCGTGAAATGAGAGAGCTATCTTATGCGGGATTTTCTGTTTTCCATGATGAAGCATTAATTCCTGCCTTTCGAGCAGGAATACCTGTCAATGTGAAAAATACGAACAACCCTACTGCCCCTGGGACAAGAATTGTCAACGAGCGGGCAAATACAAACGGACCGGTCATTGGAATCGCAAGTGATAAAGGCTTTTGCAGCATTTACATTAGCAAATATTTAATGAACCGGGAAATTGGCTTCGGCCGTAGACTGCTGCAAATTTTAGAGGATTTTGGTCTTACGTATGAGCATGTACCTTCAGGAATTGATGATGTCACTGTCATCCTAAGACAAAATCAAATGGATAAAGAAATTGAAGCAGCAATTACGAAGCGAATTATTACTGAATTGCATGCGGATAAAGTGATTATTGAACATAATCTTGTCCTCATTATGGTTGTTGGGGAAGGTATGAGACATAATGTTGGGACAACAGCACGTGCAGCAAAAGCCCTTGCGAATGCTGGAGTCAACATTGAAATGATTAATCAAGGCTCATCAGAGGTTAGCATGATGTTCGGTGTGAAGGAAGCTCAGGAAAAGCGTGCAGTTCAAGCATTGTATAATGAGTTTTTTGTTGCGGTACCTGTATAAAATAGATGGAAGGCGCTAGTAAAATCTAACTGGCGTCTTCTTTTTTATATAGGATCTTATCAAAAAGTTGTTTTGCTTAAAGGTTAATTGCAGCTACTTGCTGCAGGAAGCGTGAAATAGGTGAGATCCCGTAAGTGTTTACCTTAAAGGCGGACCACCATCCCCCTGTAGAAAACGAGTATTCGTACTGAAATCCAACTAAAAACTAAAACTACAACGAAGTAAAATGCAACAAAGTCCATGAAAGGTTACAGGTAAATAAGGAACAGGCTTTTTTAGGTAAACGACTCAGATAATAATAGCTTAAATGGGTTTATAAAGAGCGGAGAAATCATATATACTGATAGTACTAGAGCAAACTAAGGTTGGAGTGTTTAGAAATGACGGTGACAATTGGAGAAATTGCCAAATTAGCAGGTGTTGCAAAAAGCACAGTGTCGAGATATTTAAATGGTGGACCAATCGGTGATAAGACAAGTCGAAAAATCGAGCAGGTTATTAATGAAACAGGCTATGTTCCAAACACCTTTGCTCGGAGCTTAAAGGCAAAGAAAACAAATATTATTGGAACAATTGTGCCAAGGTTAAATTCATATGCTACTTCCCAAACGTTAATTGGGATTGATGAGGAGCTAAAAGCGCGGGGTTATCAGCTTATTATTTCGAATACAAGCCAGGATTTAAAACGTGAAATTGAGAGTATTTACAGCCTGGCAAATCAAAAGGTTGCAGGAATTATTTTATTAGCAACAAAGGTAACAGAAAGACATCTTCAAGTTTTTGCAGATGTTAAAGTTCCTGTTCTTCTAGTAGGACAGCAAAGGGATGAGTGTTACAGTCTTATACATGATGATGAAGCGGCTGGGTATGAAATTGGCAAATATGTGACCGGACAAGGGCATAAAAATATTGTTTATTTAGGAGTAACAGAGGAAGATATCGCAGTAGGTGTTAAACGTAAGAAAGGATTTAAAAGAGCGACAGAAAAGGAGGAGGATTGCGAAATTCATTATGTGGAAACGAGCTTTAGCTTAAAGGAAGCAGTCCACATTTTCCCGCAGCTTTATCAAACATATCATCCAACAGCAATTGTTTGTGCAACAGATAACATTGCATTAGGAATAATGAAGGCAGCGCAAATGGAGGGACTAACAATTCCTCGGGATTTGTCGATAACGGGTTTTGGCGGCTATGATATAACAGAAATTATCCACCCCGGCATAACCACAGCTCAATTTTTCTATCAAGAGGCAGGAGTTCTTGCCGCGAACAGCATTGTAAAGCTTGTTCATCAGGAGGAAGTTGAGAAGCTGACAATTTCAGGCTTTGAATTAATTATTCGTGAAAGTGTTGACAAAATTCGCTAATCTTTATATACTTTACCTGAAACCGGTTCCAGTATCGGTTTTCATTTTATTGATATTTGGAACCGGTACCAAATTTCATAAAAAGTCGGTACACAATTGAATTTCATTTTTTTGTTCATTTGTGGAACCGGTTCTATATTTGAGGAAGGGTGAGGAAAATGGATTATTCACAAGCTGCAAAGCAAATATTTGATGCGATAGGTGGAAAGGAAAACTTATCTGCTGCTGCTCATTGTGCTACAAGATTACGACTCGTATTACATGACGAGGGGAAAATTGATCAGGCGAAATTGGATGGAATGGATATCGTAAAAGGAACCTTTTCAACAGGTGGCCAATATCAAATTATTTTAGGCGCGGGTATTGTTAATGAGGTTTATAAAGAGCTTTCGAAGCTAACGGGGATTGAGGAAATGTCAACAAAGGATGTAAGCAATGCTGGTTCGAAAAAGCTAAACCCTCTGCAGCGCTTTGTCAAAATGCTATCTGATATTTTTGTTCCAATTATTCCAGCAATCGTTGCCGGTGGATTATTAATGGGGATCAATAATTTACTGACAGCACAGGATTTGTTCATTGAAGGAAAATCATTAGTTGATGCAAATCCAAATCTAGCAGACCTAGCAGCAATGATTAATACATTTGCCAATGCTGCATTTGTTTTCTTACCGATATTAATTGGATTTTCTGCAACAAAGCGGTTTGGTGGAAATCCTTTTCTTGGGGCAACACTCGGTATGCTCATGGTCCATCCTGATTTGTTAAATGGTAATTCGTATGGAGAGGCTTTAGCGAATGGAGATATTCCTTATTGGAATATTCTTGGGTTAGAAATTGCAAAAATTGGTTATCAAGGAACAGTTTTACCTGTTTTAGTTTCATCCTTTTTATTAGCAAAGATTGAGGTTACTATCCGAAAGATTACCCCATCATCATTAGATAATTTGTTAACACCGTTATTTTCTATTTTTATTACAGGACTTTTAACATTTACAATCGTTGGTCCAATTACACGCACAGCTGGGAATTTATTATCAGACGGACTTATCTGGTTATATGATACAACTGGTTTTATCGGTTCAGCTATCTTCGGACTTGCCTATGCACCAATTGTTATTACAGGTATGCATCATAGCTTTATCGCAGTAGAGACACAACTGCTTGCAGATCTTGCGAAATCAGGAGGCTCATTTATTTTTCCGGTAGCTGCGATGTCTAATGTTGCTCAAGGTGCAGCGACATTAGCAGTATTGTTGTTAGTTCGGGATGCAAAATTAAAGGGGATTGCCTCAGCTGCGGGACTTTCCGCTCTTTTAGGAATTACGGAGCCTGCATTATTTGGGGTAAATCTTAAGCTACGATATCCGTTTATCGGAGCAATTATTGGTTCTGCGATTGCCTCAGGTTTTCTCGCGATTTTCCACGTTAAAGCTGTTGCTTTAGGAGCTGCGGGACTTCCAGGGATTATCTCAATCAAGCCTGGATCGATTATTTATTATATCATTGGAATGGTTATTTCATGTGCAGTTGCCTTTATTGTCACGATCATCTTAGGGAAGCGAGCAATGAAAAAACAAGGATAAGGTAAAACATTGGGGGAATCATGTAGATTCTCCCCTATTCATTCATACGGAAGCGATTATTTTAGTTAAAAGTAAGATCAATAGAGGAGTTTTGACCATGGAATGGACGAAAGAGATGAGATACCAAAGACTTGAGAATGTAAGTGAGGAAACGATGGAGGAACTGAGAGAAAGGGTGGAAAATTGCCAATGGAGGCAAACATTTCACATTCAGCCACCGACAGGTTTATTAAATGACCCGAATGGCTTCTCCTTCTACAATGGTGAATACCATTTGTTCTATCAATGGTTTCCTCTTGGGCCTGTACATGGCTTGAAATATTGGTATCATACGAAATCGAAGGATTTAGCTTACTGGGAGAATGTTGGGATTGCAATTAAGCCTGATCATTTTTATGACAGTCATGGTGCTTATTCAGGCAGTGGCATTGTGAAAGATAACGAGCTATATTTAATGTATACTGGAAATACAAGAAATGACAATTGGGAACGAACACCATATCAGGTCATTGCGATTATGAACAAGGATGGAGAGATTTCAAAACAAGCCAATCCGGTCATATTTGGTGTTCCAGATGGTTATACCGACCACTTTAGAGATCCGAAGCTATTCAAAAAAGGAGAGCATTATTATGCAGTGATTGGTGCACAAAGAGAAGATAAAACTGGATGTGTCGTCCTATTTGAATCAGCGAATCTACAAAACTGGTCGTTTTTAGGTGAAGTAAAAACAGATATACAGCCATTTGGTTATATGTGGGAATGTCCTGATTATTTTGAGCTTGATGATAAGGGAATTCTTGTTTTTTCACCTCAAGGTATATCCCCACAAGGTAATAGCTATCAAAATATCTATCAATCTGGTTACTTAATAGGTGATAAGCTTAATATACCTCAGCTAAAATTTTCACACGGTGATTTTGCTGAAATCGATCGTGGCTTTGATTTTTATGCCCCACAAACAATGCTTGCACCTGATGGACGAAGAATATTAGTTGGATGGATGGGGTTACCAGAGCTAGATTATCCAACAGATGAAAATGGCTGGGCTCATTGCTTAACACTTCCGAGAGAACTAACTTTAAAGGATAATAAACTCATTCAACAACCGGTAAAGGAATTGGCGAAGAGGCGAAAACGGAAAGAATCAATAAGAACAACAATAAAAAATGAGACAATTACCCCATTCAAAGGAACTGCCTTTGAGCTAATATGTGAAATAAACGCACTTCATGCAAAGTCTTTAGGTGTTGAGCTTCGAGCAAAAGAAAATGAAAAGACTGTTGTTGAATACAAAGTAAAGGAAAAAACAATCGAGCTTGATAGAAGCAAGTCAGGTAAGTCAGTTGGTGAAGAATACGGGACCGTGCGTCGCTGTACGTTAGAACAATGTATAAAGCTTCACGTATTTGTTGATATTTCATCTGTAGAAATTTTTATTAACGATGGAGAAGAAGTGTTTACAAGTCGAATTTTTCCTCAAGCAGATAGTGAGGAAATTCGTATTTTTGTAAATGATGGTGAAGCAAGCATTGTAGCTGAGAAATGGGATTTATCATAAGGGGGAAGCGAGATGGCTAAATTATTTGCAATAGGTGAACTTTTAATTGATTTTATTCCTGAACATAAAGGAAAGGCATTGAAGGATGTTGTTTCATTTGAAAGAGCTCCTGGTGGTGCTCCTGCGAATGTGGCAGCTGCAGTTGTCAAGGCAGGTGGAAAGGCTTCAATGATTACGAAGCTTGGTACAGATGCCTTTGGGGATTTTCTCGTTGAAACATTGAGAGAGGTTGGCGTTAACACAGATTATGTTTATCGTACAAAGGAAGCGAATACCGCATTAGCGTTTGTTTCCTTAAAGGAAGACGGGGAACGAGATTTTTCCTTTTACCGTAAACCATCTGCTGATTTGCTGCTACATGAAAACGAAATTGATGAAGGCTGGTTTTCTTCGGGAGATATTCTCCATTTCTGCTCAGTAGATTTAGTTGAAAGCCCAATGAAGCATGCTCACATAAAGGCTATTCGTTCAGCGCAGAAACAGGGGGCAATCATCAGCTTTGATCCAAATGTTCGCTTACCTTTATGGGAGAGCAGTGAAGAGTGCCGAAAAACGATTCTTCACTTTCTTCCAGAAGCAAATCTTGTCAAAATATCTGATGAAGAATTAGCGTTTATTACAGGAATAGAGGATGAAGCTCTTGCTATTCAATCGTTATTCGTAGGGAATGTGCAGGCGGTCATCTATACGAAGGGTTCAGCAGGTGCAGAGCTCTACTTAGCTACTAACGAGCATTTTACTTCATCAGGCTTCCAAGTTACTGTACAGGATACGACAGGAGCAGGTGATGCCTTTATCGGCGGATTTTTGTACAAGCTATTAGAAAAAGGTGCTTTCATAAATAATTTATCGGAAATTCTAAAAGACTTTCATCAAGATATTCTTTCATTTGCGAACGCATGTGGAGCTATTACAACAACGGGTAAGGGAGCAATTTCCTCTCTCCCTACTAAGGAGCAAGTTGAAGCATTACGAGATAGCTATGTATGATAATTGTCTATCATTGACAATCCTATTTGTTTTAAAGGGTTATTTATGTTAGAATATTTTTGATTAATGTCTAGCAGTCATTAATTTACTTTAGTCTCTTTTACGATAATAAATCATATAAAAATTATTCATAAAAAATAGATCGGTAAATGGAAGAATTTAACAAGTCTTTCCGTGGCCTAACTTCAGTTTTTGAGGTTAGGCCTTTTTTATTGCTTAAAATTGTAATTTGTCAGAATGATGTTGAAGTGAAGGCTTAAACATGACAACAGCTATAAATTACTAGTAAGCTCCGATTATTGATGGGGGTATAAGATAGATGATAAAAACAAAATATAATTATGAAGATATTACAAACTTAAATAGTTACATTAGCAAAATATTAAAGAAGAATTTTGGTAAAGGTCCAGCAGCCTGTTATACGTTTCTTACTGATGACATGATGTTTATCAATATTAAGAACTTTATCACTCCTGTTGAAGAAGTGCTTATAAAAAAGAATGAAGAACACCTTGCTCATAAGTCTCGGATGATTATTTTTGATGCAATTTTCGAGCAAATTCAAGAAGAGGTCAAAAGGGTGCTTAATATAGACTATACATCAATGTGTTATGATTGGAGCTTTAAGCATAATACAGGGTTAATTATTTTAACAAAAGACGAGCATTTCACTCAGACAGCAGAGCACTCATTAGAGGGAAATGAAAGCGTGAATTCGATAAAAAAAATATGTTCAAACGTCCATAATACCCAGGTTCAAATCAATCATGTCTCGCAAACGTCAACGGTTACGTATATTATCTACTCTGGCTTCATGTCAAAAATCGAGCATGCTTTATATGAAAAGGGGTATGTGGAGTTATTAATTGAATGGAGCAATGAATTAAAGGGCGAATATAAACAAAATAAACGTTTGTTTGAGCATGCTTTGCGAGCGGCAATCGACGATCATTTTGTCTTTTTAGATTTTGAAAAGGATAGAGGAATGATTGTTTTTTATCATACATAATTATTTTAGCTAATAAAAATTAGCAGATTAAGACATACTAAGGAAAAAAGGGAACGAATCAAGTTAAGAAAAATGCTATACATAAGCTTTAATGTCTTTACATGAATGAAAACTCTAAAATAGTGCATCCTTTAGAGGCAGTAATTATTTTCGTTCCCGAGCTTGAAAGAAGTGTTTATATGCAATTTCAGGATCAACTTAGCTCAATAAGTAGTTATACGAGTAAACTCCTTAGGAAAAGGTTTGGAAGAGGTCCAAGGACATGTCAGACGTTTGCTAATGAAAACTATCTTGTCGTATATATTCGTGGTTTCTTGTCTCCAATGGAGGAGGAGCTATTAAAACAAGGTGAATCTGAACATATTGAAATCTTAAGAAATGCAATCATTAAGCCGATTCTAGAAGAATTAAAGGGCATCATTCATGTTATATTTCAGGAGGATGTCGCTGAAACGTACCATGACTGGAATTTGCCAAATTACTCTGGACTATTAATCTTTGTATTAGAAAACCAAATTCATACATCAAATGAACAATTGTCATTTGATATCGGCAGGTTTGAAGCGAATATTGCCCGAATCAGTCAACTTGTACAAAAGATCCCTGATGAAATAAATTTATTTTTTTTAGCAAATCAGGTTTTGCTTGTCGAAAGAAAGGGTATATTAATACCGATTGAAAAAGCTCTAATCGATAGAGGGTTTGGTGAAGAGCTTAAGATGACAAAGGATGAGCTTGAGAAGACTTACTTCCACCGAGAAGGTAATTTTGTCGATTTGTTTAATAAAAGAATTGCCGACATCTTCATTGATTGGAATTTTAAAGAGGATAAGTCGTTAATGGGATTAATATTTAATGATAGGTAAATGCTGTGAATCATTCAGAATGACGTCACATATGGCCTAACTTCTTTTTACTAAAGGGGTTGGGCTTTTATTTTGTCTACCACCACTGTAAAAATTATGTTTTTTAGTCTCACCACACTCCAAGAAATCGATAAATAGAGCTTACTAGTTAAATGAAGTGTTTTCTAAAGAAGATGATTTATGTCAATAGACAACAAGGAGGTACTGTGTGTTGAAAAAAATAGTACAGGATAAAGACAGGGTTTACCTTATAACAAATTGTTTAGTTGGGGGTATCGGAATTATAAGTATTCTATTTCATGTACAATATCTGTTTATTGCTATCATATTACTTTTTTTGTTCGTGCAAATCATCTTATTTTTAAAGAATAAAAGACAAGAAGATAGCAGTTTTCTTTCTTTACAGCGAATCCCTTTTCCAGTAGTACAGACAGTAAATGGTAGAATTACGGATTTCAATTCAGCTTTAGCAGATTTTATCGGTATTCCTAATCGGAGTGAATTACTCGGTAAAGACCTCTATCATATTATTACATTAAAAGATGGGCAGGAAGGATTAGAAGACGATCAATCCGTATTACCGCAAAGTCGGTTAGGGATATTGCATTGTACGAATGGCGAGAAAATTGATATTGAGGTTATTAGCAACAGGATTCAAACTGAAAACTCAAAACAAAAGGAATATCATTTTATTAAGGATATCTCAAAATTTCTCGAAAGTGAAAGAAAATTACAGCATTCAGAACAGCTATCAGTATTAGGTGAATTAGCAGCAGGAATTGCCCATGAAATTAGAAATCCATTAACAAGTTTAAAAGGCTTTCTTCAATTGTCAGCAGGCTCAACTAAAAATAAAGATACATATAATGAAATTATGCTGCTTGAAATAAATCGAATAAATGCCATCGTTGGAGAATTACTTTTACTTTCAAAGCCTAAGGAAATGGACTTTAAGCCATGTAAGGTTATTCATTTAATCGATACGGTTGTAACAATTGCTAATACGCAAGCGGTACTTTACAACATAGAAATCATAATGGAGTATGAAAAAGACTTAGAAGCAGCTTCAATTCATTGTGAGGAAAATAAATTAAAACAAGTATTTATCAATCTATTGAAAAATGGAATAGAGGCTATGAAAAAAGAGGGTACTATCTACATACAGGTAAAGAAGAAAAATCATTATCTTTCAATTGTTTTTCAGGATGAAGGGCAAGGAATGTCAGAGGCACAGCTTCAACAGATTGGAAAACGCTTCTATACGACGAAAGAGGATGGAACAGGTCTTGGTTTAATGATTTGTTATAATATTATCGCAAAGCATAATGGCCAGATAAATGTAACGAGTGAGGTGGGGAAAGGAACGGCATTCGAAGTTCTTTTACCATACTAATTGTAGTGAATATCACAGTGAAAAGTTCCTTAATAATGGGGACTTTTTTTATTTCCTTGAAAAATTTTTAAAATAAGACGCTACTCTAGCACTTCTCTTTCCCTATATAAAAAATGACAGAAGTTTTAGTACATAAACTGTCAATTTAATTAAGGGAGAGAATAAAGTAATGGAAAAATTCAATTATGAAACTATAAAAAAATATCAATCATTTGCAACAGTAGAGGAAATGGACAATGCGGTACGCGGATTTTTATATAAGCATAAAGCGGAGCTATCAGAAGGGACTATGGCCGTTCTAATGCAAATTTGGCGACATTCTGTGAAAGTAATTGGCGTTTCATTTGCAAAATATGACTATATTGCAGAGCAGGCAAATGTAAGTCGTCGGACAGCGATCCGAGCAGTAAAGGCTTTAGAAGAACTTGGACTTTTTAAAAAGATCCCTACGGCAAGAATGAATGGAAAACGTGGTGTAAACATCTTAATACTTCAAGACTTTCCATCAATTGAATCGTTAAAACATAATCTGTCACCGCATGCTGACACTCCATGTGTCACTGCTAATAAAACAGAGAATAAGCAAAGCTCACTCTGTGAGAAAGAAATAAAACCTAATAACGTAAAAGAAGGGAATGTGGAGCCGTCAATGGAGCAGCTAGATGAAAGCTTTTTACCAGACTCTGTTCCAGAACAATTTGTAGCTGCAGCAAAACCATTTTTTCATGTGGTTGATATATATCGTCTTTGGAAGCGAGTGTTGATTGTTTACAGCAAAATGAAGCTGAAAAAGGAGTTAACAGATGTTATTGATCAAGTTGTATATGCCTTTAAACAAACTGTTTTTGCGAAAAAGCTAGGTAAAATTCAGTCTACCTTTGAAGGATATTTTTATAGTGTACTATACAATACACTTATCATTGAAAAACGGCGGGAAATGAAGCATAAGTTTTATGATTTTCTTAAGGACCCCTATTGAAGCAAGTGTACCTTTTACGTACGATAAGCTTAAAAAGGCCGCGGTTAAAGGCAGCCTTATCATGATTTTTTGCGCTTATTGCTAGAATTCTCGCTCATTTGCTGTTTTTCTGATTTAACAAGCTTTGATGTGCGAATTGTTTTCGATGGTAAATTATTATTAGGTGCAGCTTGCTCATTCCAATCTGCCATGGTAACAGCTCCTTTTACTTTTCGATCTTTTTGCCTCTAGTTAATTTTTCAAAAGAGGCCATAGATTTGTTTTGGTGAAAGGGGTGATGAAATGGATTTTTTTCATCGGAGAACTCTGGATCAGCTGTTACTTCAACTCCCATTTGAGTGCTTTCAGTTGATAATGGATCATTGATAATCGATTCCTTTTCACCGTCAAAATGAGGGGTAACGTCTCTATCCATGCAATTCAACTCCTTATAGTTTCGCTATTCTTAAGATATCGAAACGCTGCAATTCTATGCATTGGGAGAGAAAAAAGACTTCGATGAGAGATGTTCAATTTTGTAGGGGATACTTTTAAAAATGGGGAAATACTTTCGAATTTTAGGGAATACTTTCAAAAAGAGGAAAATACTTTCGAATTTTAAGTAATACTTTCAAAAAATGGAGAAATACTTTCAATTTCAAGTAGTACTTTCAAAAATGGGAGTTACTTTCATATGAAATTAAAGGCCTGCAAACAAAAAAGAACAACCCACGAAGGATTGTTC
>NZ_CADEPK010000445.1 GCF_902829255.1 Metabacillus niabensis
ATATTTAGCAGCTCCTGGGTGTAATTCTAAATCACCTAAACCTTCAAGAGCAGTCTCCGCTTTAATTAATTCACCTTTTGCATGTGTGATTTTATCAGTATTTTCGAATAATGCTTTTGTCATGTCATAGACGAGCGTTTCATCAAGATCTTTCGTTGCTACTAACATTGCTTTAATTGCGACCGTTTTTACATCAGATTCAATATTATATGTTCCGCTTGTAATTGTATCCTCTGCATAATAAGGATATTTCTCCATCAAACTTTTGATTTTATCATCTGCAATCGGAACAATAACAACATCCTCTTGGGCTGCTAAAGCTTCAACAGCTCCAGTTGGTGTACCGGCAGTCACAAAAGCTGCATCAATCGTTCCTGATTGAATGCCATCTGTTGATTCATCAAACGAAAGGTTTTGCGCTTTAATATCATCAACTGTCATTCCATGGATTTCTAAAATTTGTACTGCATTAATATAAACACCTGATCCGGGAGCTCCAATCGAAACTGCCTTTCCTTTTAAATCCTCAACAGACTCAATCCCACTCTTCTTAGTTGTAACTAGCTGAATTGTTTCTGGGTATAATGAAGCTATCGCTTGAATGTTGTCAATTGGATCACCTTCAAACATCTCTTTTCCTTCAAGGGCATATGCAGTAATATCTGTTTGCGAGAATGCTAGCTCTGCTTCACCTGCTCGCAATGTTTCCATATTTTCAGCTGATGCGCCAGATGTTTGTGGAGTAATTTTTGCATTTGTATTATCAGAAATGATTTTCCCAATTTGTCCACCAAGTGGATAGTATGTACCACCTGTACCACCTGTTAATAAGCTTAAATCCTGGCTTTCACCTGATTTTGTATCTGTATCAGCATTCTCATCATTGGCAGAACCTCCTGATTCAGTTCCTCCACCACATGCAGCGATCACCATCATACATAAAAGCAATATAGGAAATAACAAGCTATTCTTCAATTTTTTCATTTTGCTCCCCCTTTTCTAAATTGTGCAAAAAGCAATAGCTTACTTTTTTATATATGAGGAGACTTTTCGGTACATGCATAAAATTGAGAAATGAGATGACAAAAAGAAAAAGCTTTTCGAATCCCTCATCAGAACTTTTTTACGGCAAATGTTAATTTATTCGTTCTATAATTTTTGTCATTTCTAATAAGATAGAAGGAACTTTTCTTTTAAATTATCGTTTATCATAAGGGGCTGAGTGCGTTATGCCAATACAGTACCGAAGATGGTCAGAACATCCTTATCCTAACGAGTCAACTCCTCCTTGAGGGCATTCTGAGCCTGCCTTTTGGCCAATGTTTTTTATATATAGAGGTGCAAATCATCAATTTTTAGATGTTTTGAAGCAACCAATTAAATGGATTATTAAGCAGCCAAATCAAATTGATTGGGACCATGAATTATTTATCGTAAAACAAACACTTCTCTCATTAACAGCTGAGCAAAGGAAATCTGCTGAATATTGGGCTACAGGGGAGCTTACAGCAAAAATTTCTTCACTTTTATACGAATTAGCAGAAAAATACCAATTAGGCACTCCAAGCTGTGCAAGAATGCTCGGATATTATCATGCAGCGATAAATGATACTTGTGTAATGTCATGGTAGGATGTTGCCCGCCCAATCCAATTTAATCAAAGCTTAGCTCCAGTTGTTTTTACCCCGCGATTTCCTGCTTACCCCTCTGCACATGCAACGATCGCAGGCTGTTCAGAAGTATTATTAAGATACTTCTTTCCTTCAGAGTCTGTCAGATTATCAGCATTAATGAAAGAAAGTGCTCAATCACGTCTCTATGCTGGTGTCCATTTTAAAGCAGATAATGATGAAGGGCTACGGTTAGGGAGACAAATAGGGGAAATGGTTGTAAAAATCATGCAGCTGCAAAATGTTCGTCCCTTTTAAAATCCATTATTAAAAAAGGAGCGTGAAAATGAATGTTTTACATGATGGATCCGGCTTCCATTCGTCATCATTATCGTTCAGCTACCAATTCGTACCGTCATAAGGGGCATTTTACAATGACGGTTAACGGAAGTGGAACTGTGTCAGTTAAGCCTGACGAAGCACTATTAAATGTTGGAGTTGTAACTGAAAATATGCAAATTCAAACAGCACAGGAGGAGAATACACAAAAATCGAATCAGCTGCTTGAAGCATTAAAAGAGATTGGAATAGAAGAAAATGATATAACTTCGATTGTCTATTCAATTAATCCAAAATACGATTTTGTAGAGGGACAGTCGATATTTAGGGGCTATGTAGTGGAGCATTTATTCCAAATCAAAGTAAGAGACCTTTCAAAAATTGCCACTATTTATCGAGTTGTTATTGAAAATGAGGCAAACCGAACTAGTAATTTACAATTTCGTCTATCTAATCCTGACTTTCATTATCAAGAAGCTTTAAAATTGGCTATCCAAAATGCAAAAGATAAGGCAAGGGAAATTTCTAGAACGATAGGTTTAACTTATCTAAAAACACCAATAAAATTAACCGAACAAACTATACAACAAATTCAACCATTAAGTAGAGATACTTACCAAATCGCTGTAAGTACCGAAGCGTTTACCCCACCAATCCAATCTGGCGAAATCACTGTAGCTGCTCAAATAAAAGCGGTTTTTCAATATACTGATTAAAACTACCATTAATAGACAATTATAAACGTACTGAGTACAAGTAATGAAATTTAAATAGACAATTTCTCTTTATCCTTTTTATCGAAGAATTATAAAATGATATTAATTCATGTCAAACTACCTCTGTTTAGCCGAAACGTAACAATAAATGCTAGATCTCCTTTTAGTTTTACGCAACAAAGAGATGACAAAATAAGTCTTCGCTAAAACAATTTTGTCATCTCTTATTATATTTATTATTTTGTACTTTGCTTTACAGGTAATTTTTCTAATGCTTCCTCAAAGTCTTTTATAATGTCATCTGCATTTTCTAAGCCAACGCTAAGTCGTAATAAACCGTCTGTAATACCACGCTTTTCTCGTTCCTCAGCTGGCATTGCTGCATGTGACATTCTCGCTGGATACGATAAAATCGACTCCACTGCACCAAGACTTACAGCAAATACTGGTAGCTTCACATTGTTTACAAGTGTTTTAACTGCCTCAGCATCCGCCAGTCTGAATGAGAGAACTGCTCCTGGTCCATCTGCTTGATACTTCTGTGTTTCATATCCTGGATGGAAGCTTAATCCTGGATAGTATACTTGCTCGACCTTTTCATGCTTGCTTAAATATTCAGCTATTTTTTGTGCAGATGCTTGAGATTGCTTTAATCGCACATGCAATGTTTTTAATCCTCTTAGAACAAGCCAAGCATCTTGTACGCCAAGGACTGCTCCAAACGCATTTTGCAGCTTATATAAACGATTTCCTAATTCCTCATCCTTAACAACAGCAAGTCCTGCGAGCACATCACTATGCCCTGCTAGAAACTTTGTCGCACTATGTAACACGACATCGACACCAAGCTCTAACGGTCTTTGCAATTCAGGTGTTAGGAATGTGTTATCTAAAAATGTTAAACAATTATTTGCCTTCGCAAGATTCACGATACCACGAATATCTGTAACCTTTAACAATGGATTAGATGGTGTTTCCATATAGATAACTTTCGTATTTGGACGAATGGCTGAAGCAACCTGATGAAGATCAGTCATATCAACAAATGTATGTTCAATACCAAATCTAGTGAGTACATCCGTAATAATTCTAAATGTGCCCCCATAGACATCTTCTGTAACAACGACGTGATCTCCTTGTGATAATAGCAAGAAGGCTGTAGAAATAGCTGCCATTCCTGAGGCAAATGCCATTCCTCTCGTTCCCCCCTCTAATTCTGCGATTGCTTGTTCCAATGCTTCACGTGTTGGATTCCCCGAACGGGAATAATCATACTTTCCATATTCATCAAAATCAAATTGATGGAAGGTTGATGCATGGTGAATAGGCACACTTACTGCACCTGTTCCTTGATCAACCTTTGCCCCATTATGAAGGAGCTTCGTTTGAAATGACCAATTATGCTCGCTCATTATGCTTCAGCTCCCTTCATTTGTTTAAAGCTTTGTTCTAAGTCAGAAATTATATCCTCTACATGCTCTACCCCTACTGAGAAGCGTAATAATCGATTACAAACACCATTTGCAATTCTTACTTCCTCAGGAATATCCATATGTGTTTGTGTTGCAGGATACGTTATAAAGCTTTCAATTCCACCTAAGCTTTCTGCAAATGAAATAACCTTAAGGCTTTTTAAAAACGGATTTACCCACGTTTCATCCTGCAGACGGAACGATAACATTCCACCTCTTCCAGGGTATAGCACATCAAGTACATCAGAATGTGATTCCAAAAATTGCGCAACCTTTTGCGCGTTTTGTTCATGCTGTCTCACACGTAATGATAATGTTTTCATTCCACGCATTAATAACCAGGAATCAAATGGCGATAAAACAGCGCCAATCGCATTTTGATGTTGAAAGAACTCATCGCTTAGCTCCTGCCCTTTTGTAACAACTAAGCCTGCTAGCACATCATTATGTCCCCCTAAATATTTTGTCGCACTATGGATAACGATGTCTGCTCCTAATAAAATTGGTGTTTGAATAACAGGTGTATAGAATGTATTATCGACAATAACTAAAATGCCATGCTTTTTCGCAATCTCAGCAAGCTCTTTTATATCTGTTTCCTGCATCAATGGATTTGTAGGTGTTTCGATAAATAATGCTTTTGTTTTTTCAGAAATCAGTTTTTCTGTTTCTTGTGGGTTTGTAAAATCATCATATTTAAATGACAAACCATATTTTCGCCATTCTCTTTCAAACAAACGATATGTACCACCATATAAATCACTTGATACGATTAATTCATCACCGCTTTGGAATAGAGCCATAATTGTTTGAATCGCAGCCATACCCGAGCTAAATGCAAAGCCACGGTCACCGTGCTCTAAATCAGCAATAGCCTTTTCTACTAATCCTCTTGTAGGATTTCCGGTACGAATATAATCAAATCCTGTTGATTGCCCGATCCCCTCATGCCGATATGCAGTCGAAAAATAAACAGGAGGATTTACTGTCCCTGTCACATTTTCACTACGGTTTCCAATTTGGGCTAATTTTGTTTCAATACGTTGTGTCATTGCTAGTCACCATCCTAATGTTATAAGTTATGTCTGTTTCTCCTCGGTTACGAAAAAACGGGAGAGCCTTGCTGGAGTGATTGATCATTTAAACTAGATATTATTTAAGAGGATTTTCCCCATTATCTATTCAAAAAACTTTCATTGATCAAAAAAAGTCTTCCTCATTAAGAAGAAGACTTTATATACGATGATCGCTCCTTCTTATCTCTCAAGCATAATGCTGGTGTGGCTTGCTGGATTTAGCACCTTGGTACTCGTAAAGAGCTTTATTGATATGTTGCATTTAGACTACTAACTGAATAAATAGACTTAGCAAACATGTCACAATAAGCTTTTACTTTGTTTTTGTACCGGTTGCTGAGGCTTCGTAGGGCCAGTCCCTCTGCCTCTCTTGATAAGAAATGTATGAAATTTTAGAATTATTATTTTCTATAACTTTACATGATTCGAGTATAGATTGCAATACAATTATTGTAATAGTTTGATATCTTCGATAATTTTTTCATAAGGTACATCTGCTGAAACTTCATATTGCTCTAATATCGTTGTACCTTTCATAAGGTAAATTGCAGAGCTATGAACAAATTGATTAGATCCATCTAACTTTGCAGCAGGTGCGATATAGCTTGTATTTGCAAATGATTCTATAACCGCTTGGTCATACCCTGTGAGGAAATTCCAATTCGTTTCATCTGCCCCAAAGGATTTCGCAAAGTTTTTGAGAACGTCTGGTTTATCATTTTCCGGATCAATCGTAAATGAGACAAATTCAACATCGAGATGCTCCTGCTTCGCCTGTTTCTGTAATGTTGCCATGTTCATCGTCATCGGCGGACAAACCGTATCACAATTCGTAAAGATAAAAGCAGCTAACCAAATTTTATCCTTATAATCTTTCGGAATATCAACCTTTTCATTATTTTGATTCATTGCAGTAAGTGACCCAACAGTGCCATTTAATGAAAAATGCTCTTCAAGGTTGATAGACTGCGAGCAGCCTACCATACCAAGAACAGCAAGAATAAAAACCGATACTATTTTTCTCATATAGAACGCCTACTTTGTTAAAAATTGCGTATCAATTAATTCACTAAATTCAGGTTTTTCTTTTAAGAATTTCAATTCAAAAGATGAATTAGCAAAATCTTGAACGACATCTGCATTCACTTCTGTTGTATATGTTACACGTTTCCATGCACTATCAACTATTGCTGGGTCAAGCTCTTGATCTGTAATTTCTTTAATTGCTTTTATCGCAATATCACGTGCTTCTTCCGGATTGTCATTAATAAATTGAACACCTTTTTCATGAGCACTAACAATCTTTTGAACAAGCTCTTTGTCTTCTTTAATTAACTTGCCTGATGTGACTAATACAGTATTTGGTAGAGTCGTTCCATAAGCAATATCCTTTGTATCAACGATAACCTTTGCTCCGTCATTCACTAATTGTGACGCCCATGGCTCTGGAACAGCCGCAACATCCACTTTACCTGATTCAAACATAGCACTATATTGTGCTGGATTTCCTGTAACATGTTTTAGAGTTCCACCAATACGAGCTGATGTAATTCCATAATCCTTTAAAAATGTTTCCATTTGAACATCATGTGTACATCCTACACCAGGAGTAATAAATGTTTTTCCTGATAAGTCATCAATTGATTGGATGCCGCTTTGCTTAGATGCAACAACAACTGTACCACCAGAAGATGCACCTGCAACAATTTTAACATCTGCACCGTTAGCATAGTTATTCATAACGGGTCCTGGTCCAACTAAACCAGCTGTAATATCGCCAGTTTTTAATGCCGTCATAAATGCAGCTCCATCTGGAAAGGTTTTGTACGTTACTTTCACATCTTCTCCAAGAGCTTCCTCAAAATATTTCTTTTCCTTCGCAATCATTGCTGGTACGTGGTCAATGTTTGGAAAATATCCAATCACAACCTCCTTCTTGCTTCCACCTGCTCCATTTGAGCTTGAGGAAGAGCCACATGCAGCTAAAACACCGATAAATAAAATCGAAATAAGTGCAAGTAATAATCCTTTTTTCATGATGTTACCCTCCATAAATTAATTCTGATCCAAGCCCCACTTTTTCATGACGCTTTTTTCAACTCGTTGGAAAAATAATAAATCAACAATAACCCCTATAACCATAATCATAAGCATTATTGCAATAACTAAGCTCATATCACCAAAATCTGAAGCAAATTTTAGCTTATATCCTAGACCTGGTCCAGTACTTAGAAGTTCACCAGCCATCAATGCTCTCCAAGCAAACGCCCACGCAAGCCTTGTACCAGTAACTGCGTAAGGTATAGATGCCGGAAACATAACCTTCCAAAAAAGGCTAAACCCTTTATAATTCATTGTTTGTGCTGCCTTAATATATAGAGGTGGGACATTTTTTAAGCCTGTTCTCATATTTAAGGTCATGACAAGAGTAGCACCTAGGACGATAATAAATGTGACAGCTGCTTCATTTAGTCCGAACCACATAATTGCTAATGGCAGCCAAACAATACTAGGTACCGATTGAAGGGCAATAATTAACGAACCAAGTGTTTCATCCGCTGTTTTTGATTTTGCTAAGAATACACCTAAAATAAGTCCAAGTGTTAAGGCAATCACTAGTCCGATCGCCAACCGTTTAAAGCTTGCTGCCAAATCATACACTAGCGTCATATCAGCAAAACCCGTATAAAGAGATGTAAACACATCAGTTGGTGCAGGCAGCAATGATTCTGAAATATTTAAAACTGTTACCGCAACTTGCCATACTATGAACAGAATACCGAAGAACAGTATTCGCTTAATGACTGTTTTCATATTGCTGCTCCTTTTCTATTACTTTATCAATCTCTGACTTTAATAACTGTTGGATTCTTTCTTCATATGGTAAAAGCTCTTCACGTGCTTGTTCGCGAGGTCTCGGAAAATCAAGCTCAATAATATCTAAAATTCGTCCAGGCTGAGTTCCCATAACAACAATTCGGTCAGACAATTTAAGCGCTTCATGGATACTATGTGTTACAAACAAAATCGTTTTCTTTGTTTCTAAAAAGACCTTTTCAAGAACTTCATGTAATCTAGAACGTGTTTGTTCATCCAACGCCCCGAAAGGTTCATCCATTAGTAAAAGCGCTGGATCCATCGCAAGTGCTCTCGCGATCGAAACACGCTGCTGCATACCACCTGAAAGCTCGTGAGGTGAATGCTTTGTATATGGGCTTAGTTGTACCAATGATAAATATTTATGTGCCTTTTCTTTTGCCTCTTTTTTAGACATTTCTTTCCTGAGGGGAAACATCACATTTTCTTCAACAGTTAACCATGGAAATAAAGCTGCTTGCTGGAATACCATTCCTCTTTCCTTACCAGGCCCATTAATTTTTTTTCCTTGTAAAATAAGTTCTCCTGATGTCTGCTTTGTAAGACCGGCAACAATTGAAAGCAACGTTGATTTCCCACAACCAGAAGGCCCTAAAATGGAAACAAATTCGCCTTCTTTGACTTGTAAGTTTACATCATTTAAAACAGTTTCAATGTTATTTTCACGGTTATTAAATTGCTTTGAAACTTCGTTTATAGTTAAAAACAATCTTCTCACCTGCTTTTCCAATTCTCATCTAAACCATCGGATTAATATGATTATTATATGCAATAGAGGGTGAATGTCAAGTGGTTTATATTTTACAGTCGTTTAAACATAAAGAGAGGATTCCTTAAATTTCCCTGAATTTATTGATAATGAAAATAAACACTTTATTAAAATCCAGAAAACGAATGGCAGATCTTCTTATATTTGAAAAGATTGAAGAGGAGAGTTTCTCCTATTATTTTCAGCTATTATTGAAATAAGGGGTGATGAAAATGGTGACAGAACGAGCTTTCCTTATTGAAGAGGCACAGTGAAATTTCCGAAAGGACATGATAGAAATGAACGTTCAACGATTTTGACAGTTTGAAGGATTTTATAAAGAGGAAAAGTTATTTTTAGAACTTAGAAAAGTAGATTTAAATCCTAGTACGCAAGGCGAGGCAGAACTTGGCTATTTACATTTGCCTGAACATTTTGGAAAGGGGAACTGCAGACAAATCTCTAAGGAGTTATTGGAAAGGTGTGAACAATTAGGATTAGAACGTGTTGTTGCTATAATCGCTCCAAACAATGCTGCATCGAAGAAAATATTGAGTAATAATGTTTTATTTCCAGAAAAACTTTGCGAAATAGACGGGTTACCAGGGGAAATCTTAGCAAAGGAATTGTAAAAATCACTTCAATCATTGAAGGACTTTCTTCATCCTCCAATGATCGTTTTGCTTTAGTACACCTAGCCAATAAATCGGAATAGTTCTTGATTTACTTTATTACGCTCTTCCCAAAACAATCCGTGTCCACTATTTTCAAACGGAATTAGTACCGAGTTTTTTATTCCTTGTTTTTGTGCTTCTGCTAACGGGAAGTGACAAACCTGATCATGAATCCCATGCAAAATTAAAGTCGGAATAGCAATTGTTCCAAGGTCAAAAAACAATTGCTCCTCTTTCAGCCAGGTCTCGGCCACAGCTGCAGTCGACCAGCTTGCAGCCTGAATTCCTAATTGAAAAAACCAATCAGCAAATGGCTCAGAAATTTTTTGGTAGAAAAACATATCCTTAAAATCACTAAGCATTTTTGGGCGATCCTTATAAGTCTTTTCAATTATGTCCGTAACATCTTCCTTTTTTAAACCATATGGAAAATATGGACGTTGTATTAAGCTTGGAGCTGCTGCTGCAAGAAGAACTAGCTTTGATACCTTATCCCCATAATAGCGAGACATATAACGGATTGCGATTGCTCCCCCGGTAGAATGGCCAACAAGTGTGACATTCTCCAGCTTAAGTGAATCAATTACAATGCGAATATCATCTGCTAAACGATTATATGTGTAGCCTTTCCATGGCTTATCAGAATATCCGAAGCCCCTGCAATCAATGCCAATACAACGATAGCCATACCGAGGCAACTGATTAAACTGATATTCAAACATCTTATGATTTGCAGGCCACCCGTGGATAAACAATATTGGCTTTTTACTCTTTCTGTTAAGATCCTCAACATAAAGTTGAACATCCCTCTCAACCTTTACATAATACCCCACTTCCATTCCTCCTCATATGAATAAAGTAACTCCCTTTAGACTTTATTCTTTTAGAAGGAATAACATGCTGAAGCAGAATATTTCTAGTCCATCGTATTTCAGGAAAAACTGAATGGTTTTCCTGATCTTTTCAAATACTAAAAAAGATACCATGTAATATACATCGTATCAAAAAACAATCCTAACTATGAGGTGATACGTAGTGAGCTATAGAGATCATTTAGATCCACATTCTCAAAAGTTTCACCATAATTGGACAAGACCTAAGCGTTCGAAATCTCAAGTAAATGGGCATACAGAAGTATCCCAGAACACCATTATTCTGAGAAGTAATGCAAAGGCTCATAGGTGGTAAAGGATTGACATGTATGGTCTGTGTTAGGGAGGGTACTACTCCTTAACACAAACCAACTTAATTATACTTGCAATGTTACCATGCTTCCGATTCCAGAAAGAATCTCCTGCCATTCTTGTTGATCAGCTAAATGGATATGGATCGGTTTCTGTTCATCCTCAGTATACTCTGAAATCCAAATACCGCGGCTTGATGGTAAAAAGAAGAGGATATTTTCTAAATACATTTCATTTTCATTCATACTCATACTAAAATTTGAAATATTAAATAACGTCCAATTGAATGTTTGTAAATCCTCGACAAACATTGAAAATGCAACATCCTCATTTTCAGTAAGGCTATAAGTATTACGCACTGCTTCAACCTCATCAGGTTTACTTAGTAAATCAAATGCCTCATCTGTTAAAGCAAAGCGGTGTTCTCCTGCAAATTTAGGAAATTCAATGCCATAATAGTCACGGATGATCTCATGAATTTGCGAAGATGTAATCAATGCAAATTCATGAATAATATCGCGATCAATAAGATGCATTAACCATTCATCATCCTCGTAATGATGAAGCATTAAAACAGATTGCTGTGGCGCATTTGAACAACGTATCATCCGTCCTGAATTTACGTATTTCTCAATAAATTTTAATGTTTCATGAGTTAATGGTAGCTCTCCCTTCTCCTCAAGAGCGGGGTCCCACATTCTTTTCATAATAAGCTGATGTGAAGTTGCTTCCATAATTGCAACCCATTCATTCTCAGTCTTGCTACCAATTGCTGTCTCAGCTATTCCTTTTGCAACACTAGGAAATCCTGCAACACTAACCATCAATGCAAGCTCTTCTGTTGTACAAGTGAGTAAATGATTCATTTTGTCACGTCCTTATAAAATAAAAAGTGAAGCGGCACTTCTTGGGCCTTCACGGCACCAATAGCAAATACCGACCTGAAAGTTGAATTACAATCGAAAGAGTAGCTATATTACAAGCAGCGAAATATAATCAAATACAGACCATACTATGCCAAATACCGATAATATCTATTACATAAGACTATTCTTTCAATCAAAAGAAACCTACAATGAATTCTAAGGGAAATGTGATAACAAAATAAATAATTATCGCGAGAATTCCATGTAAAACCAATGCTATCAACATATAAATCTTTCTTACTAGCCATTTATTCTTTTCGAACTTTTTATATA
Source organism: Metabacillus niabensis (assembly GCF_902829255.1). Classification (GTDB taxonomy): domain Bacteria; phylum Bacillota; class Bacilli; order Bacillales; family Bacillaceae; genus Metabacillus; species Metabacillus niabensis. The sequence continues at coordinate 11,896 of NZ_CADEPK010000445.1, forward strand.
GGATATAACCAGATCCTATAAAACCATACATGAAAAAGTTTGTTATTTTTTGAAAAATTGAATTTGCC
>NZ_CADEPK010000446.1 GCF_902829255.1 Metabacillus niabensis
ACCTTCGCTAATGTTTCCATTTCCCTATCTCCTTATATCCCCGCTCCAATGACAAATGAAAGCCCAACGGATATCACGAGTGAAACAAATCCAACCGCACGATTGTCATTTTTAATCTCTTTATCGATATTAAATTTAGGCGTCATAAATTCAAAGATAAAATATCCTAATAACAATAGGAGAAAGCCAAAGCAACCAGACCCGATCATTTGTAATAGACTATCATGTTGTTCAATGGAAAATCTAAATATATTAGCAATCCCAAAGATTTTCCCACCTGTTGCCATCGCTACAGCAAAATTCCCATTTTGAATTTCTTCCCAATTTTTATAAGATGTCACAAGTTCAAAAACAGCTAAAAATACGATAATACACAGTACAACAACACTATAATAGGCAGCTGTTTCAACTAGTTCATTTTCCCAAAAATTACTCATCTTACCTTCTCCCCACTATTTGAGTTCGACAATCGTTACACCATTTCCGCCTTCTCCTGCTTCTCCATAGCGTGTGCTTTTTACACTTCGATGGTTTTTCAGCAATTCCTTTACACCTGTTCTTAGCGCTCCTGTTCCTTTACCATGTATAATTGATACTCTTGGGTACCCAGCTAGCACAGCATCATCCAAGTATTTTTCAACCTTTAATAAGGCATTTTCATAGCGCTCCCCACGCAAATCTAATTCTAAAGAGACATGATAATCCTTCCCTTTAACAGTAGCTAATGGTTTTTCTTGGACTTCTTGTTTAGCCCGTTTTATATAGAGAAGGTCTTTTTCTTTTACCTTCATTTTCATAATCCCCATTTGTACTTGCCATTCATTGTCACTAACCTTTTCAATTAAATGACCCTTTTGATCAAAGCTAATGACCTTAACTTCGTCACCTGGTAAAAAGCTATGTTGCTTTGTTGCTTCTTTTTTCTCAGCATTCTTACTCTTTTCAAAAACAGGGACTGCCCCTTCTAGACGTTTTCTAGCATCAATAAGCTCATGTTCTTTTATTTGTGCATGCTGCTGTTTTCTCATACTTCTTAATTCTTGAATAATAGCCTCAGCTTCTTTTCTTGCAGCCTCAAGTTTTTGCTCTGCCTCACGTTCGGCCTTTTCAAATAAAGTATCTCTTTGTTCATTAAAAGCAATAATTTGCTGCTGTAACTCCTTATGCAGCTTCTCAGCTTCTTTACGGATTTTTTCCGCTTCGATCATTTCTTGCTCTGCCGATTTTTTACTTGTTTCTAACGAGGCAATCATCGTGTCGACCTCGTTTCGTTCATCAGTCATTTGCGATTTTGCCATCTTAATGACTCGTTCTTGAAGTCCTAATCTTTTTGATATTTCAAATGCATTGCTTCGTCCAGGAACTCCGATTAATAATTTATATGTTGGACTTAAAGTTGTTATATCAAATTCAACACTTGCATTAATTACACCGCTACGATTATATCCATATGCCTTAAGCTCTGGATAATGAGTAGTCGCAACAACTCTTGCCCCCCGATTATAAACTTCATCGAGAATCGAAATTGCAAGTGCTGCTCCCTCTTGAGGATCTGTTCCTGCCCCTAACTCATCGAAAAGCACTAAGCTTTTATGATCCACTTTATCGAGTATGTCAACAATATTAACCATATGGGACGAAAACGTACTTAAACTTTGTTCAATTGATTGCTCATCGCCTATATCTGCATAAACAGCATGAAATACTGCCATTTCAGATTCCTCTAAGGCAGGAATTTGTAGTCCCGCTTGTGCCATTAACGTACACAATCCTAATGTCTTTAATGCTACTGTTTTCCCACCTGTATTAGGCCCAGTTATAACTATTGTTGTAAAGTCTGTACCAAGCTCTATATCGTTTGGGACTACCTCATCAATTGGTAAAAGAGGATGTCTCGCTTTATACATCCGTATTATCCCATCGTTATTTATGCTTGGTTTAATCCCTTTAATTTCCTTCGCATAACGCGCCTTTGTAAACATGAAATCCATTTCGCCTAGGCAGTATACATTTTGGAGAATATCCTCACTATTCTCAGCAACCTGGTCAGACAGCATTCTTAAAATTCTCTCTATCTCGATCTTTTCTTTCGCTTTTACTTGTTGAAGTGTATTGTTTAAATCAACGATTACCTGAGGCTCAATAAAAAGCGTCGCGCCTGAGCTCGATTGATCATGAACGATTCCACCATATGAAGCACGATATTCTTGTTTAACGGGTAAAACAAATCGGTCATTTCGAATTGTAATAATTGCATCTGAAAGCATTTTTGTTGCTGAAGAAGAACGAATCATCGACTCTAACTTGTCCCTAACTCTTGCTTCTGTTGTTCTCAGCTGTTGTCGGATTCCTTTTAATGTTTCACTTGCATTGTCTAGAACTGTACCATTGTCATCGATACATTGCGTAATATTTCGTTCTAATTCCTGCAATACAACCATTTTTTCAGCTAATTCTGGTAGATGATGTAATTCAATCCCCTCCTCTACCATTTTTTCAATAAAACGTTTCATATTTTTCGTTGCATATAAGGTGCCAGATACTTCATTTAATTCTGTTGCACTTAATAACCCACCTATTTTAGCACGCTTTACTGTTTGTCTAACATCAACTAAACCGCCAAGTGGAATATTTCCCTTTAAACGTAATACCTTAGCGGCTTCATCAGTTTGTTCTTGAAGTTTAACAACTTCTTCAAATTGACTTGAAGGAAATAATGATTTTACTTTTTCCTTTCCTAATGAAGAAGATGTATGTTTGATAAGTTGTTCTTTTACTTTATCAAATTCTAATACATGTAATACTTTTTCTTGCAAAGTGAAAAACCTCCTAATATACGAAAGCGCTGCACTAATTAGCGTTTCAGTTGGCCCTTTTCTTTAAATTTATCGATTATGACGCTGTAAAAATGTAGAGAGCTTGTCTAAATCCCACGCATTGATAACATTATCTTTCTCGACCCAGCCCTTTTTAGCTGTTGAAACTCCGATTGCCATATCCATCAACATTTCTTTATTATGAGCATCTGTATTAATAACAAGTTTAACACCTGCTGCCTGTGCTTTCTTTAAATGTTCTGCATTTAAGTCCAATCGGTGAGGATTCGCGTTTAATTCCAAAGCAGTATCTGTTTCCTTTGCCAATTCAATTAACATATCAATATCGACATCATAACCATTTCTTCTACCAATTAACCGACCGGTAGGATGTGCAATAATATCTACATGGTGATTATTAAGCGCTGCTTTCAATCGACTCATAATAACATCCCGAGATTGTGAAAAACTCGAATGAATTGAAGCAATAACGATATCCATTTCACTTAAAAGTTCATCATCATAATCAAGTGAACCATCAGGTAATATATCCATTTCCACTCCAGCTAATATCGTAATATCATCATATTGTTTATTTAATTCTCGAATTTCATCTCGTTGTGCCCGTAACCGTTCAGGTGTTAACCCATTTGCTACCTTCAAATATTGAGAATGGTCTGTAATTGCCATATAGCGATATCCCTTTTCACGACAAGCTTCTACCATTTCTTTAATCGTATATGCACCATCACTCCAAGTCGTATGCATATGCAAATCGCCCTTTATATCTTCTAGCTGTATCAGTTTATTTTCATGGTGAAATGTATCAACCTCTGTTCCATCCTCTCTTATTTCCGGAGAAAAATGCGGCAAACTAAAATACGAATAAAAGTCTGCTTCGGTTTCAAAAGTTTTTATTTCTCCTGTTTCAATATTTTCAACACCATATTCGCTTATTTTTTCACCACGCTCTTTTGCGAGCTGCCTCATTCTTACGTTATGATCCTTTGAACCTGTAAAGTGATGTAAAGTTGTTGCAAATTCAGTCGGTTTAACAAGTCGAAAATCTACGCTTACCTCATAATCGTAATTAAGCTGAATTGAGATCTTCGTATCACCGCTTGCTATTACATCAGATAGCTTTGGAGTTTCTAATAATTGTTGACGGACCTTTTCTGGATCATTTGTTGCAATAATAAAGTCCAAATCCTTCACCGTTTCTCTCATTCTACGAAGACTACCAGCACGAGAAAAACTTTCAATCCCTTCACATTTTCGCAAATAATCTTCAATTTCATTTGCAATTGGAAGCATAAATGCAAGCGGTAAACGATCAGGACGATTACCAAGCTCTTCAATAGCTGCTAAAATTTTCTCCTCCGATTTTTTCCCAAAGCCTGCTAATGACTGGATTTTATTATCAATACACGCTTGCTTTAGCGCTTCAATGCTATCGATTTGCAACTCTTTATACAGCTTAGCAATTTTCTTGCCACCTAATCCTTGGAGCTTTAACATCGGAAGTAGTCCTTGTGGAACCTCTTCCTCTAATTGTCTCAATACTTCAGATTTTCCTGTTTCTATATATTCCTTTATTACAGCAGAAGTTCCTTTACCAATTCCCGATATCGTTGTGTAATCATCGATAAGAGCAAGGCTACGATCATCTGCTTCAAGTGCATTTGCTGCTTTTCTAAAAGCTGATATTTTGAACGGATTTTCTCCTTTAAGTTCCATTAAAACTGCAATTTTTTCTAATAAACGAATAACATCTTTTTTATGAATATCCACTCTTTTCACCTCGATAAAAATGATACTAATAAACAGAGAAAAAGTACAATAAATACATGTATTATTAAATTTCCTTAAATTTCAATTAAAGAAATAAATCACGACAAAAAAACTTCCCATTTAGAGAAGTTTATGACATATACTGTATCCAAAGCTCATTTACCTTATCTGAAAAATAAGGTGTATGATTGACAATAAGGTCTGCAAGTATCGAATGATCTAATAATTGTTGAAGTTGTTCGACTGGAAGGAGTGCACCGATAAATAGTACAATAAAAACAACTAAATATGATTCCAAAAAGCCTAATATTGACCCAGCCCAACGATTTAATTGCTTTAATATTGGTAATAATGCAACAAAGTCCAACATTGAACCGATAATTTGCATAACGATTTTTGTTCCAATAAATAAGATCACAAAGGCAACTGCACGATAATAAGCACCCTCTAAATCTTCACCATTTAATAAGGAAAGAATAACTGGACCATCATTTGACATGGGATAAGGGACCCACAGCTTTAATTTTGGTGCAAAGTCATCAAAATATTGATATGCTACAATATATGCTACAATAAATCCTGTTAGGTGAACAAATTGAAGGATAAAACCGCGTTTTAAGCCGACCAGTATCCCAAATATAAAAATAATTAATAATACTAAATCAAGCATTTCTTAGCTTCAATCCTTTTCTAATAATTGTTTCTCTAGCTTTTCATAATCTTCTTTTAACTTTAAATATTCGTGGACAACATTTACGGCTGTTAAGACGGCTAGTTTATTTATATCAAGAGAAGGGTTCATACTATTTATCTCTCTCATTTTATCATCTACTATAGAAGCAACGGCTCTAATATGGCTTGTGCTTTCAGAACCGATTATTGAATATTGTTGACCATATATATCTACTGTCGTTTTCGATTTTGGGCGATTTGACAACGATAAATCCTCCATTTCTGCAAATCCTATTCCTTATCATACCATGAGTCTTAACGTTATGGAAAGAAAATCAGATAAGGAGCCTACGAGGATAATCGGATTATAAAGTTATCTACATAACAATATGGAAAAAACAGGTAAAACTACCTATATGACATGAAATGGTTAAGCTATAATGTGAAAGGATGTTATAATGTATGGCCCAATCAGTAATACAAGTTAATAGCTCAATAATTAAGCAAATGGAAACTCACTATTCTGCAAATAAAACTGATAAAACACCACAAGGGGCCATTTTTTCAGCAAAAGTTAATGGCTGTACGTTAACTGCTTACAAATCCGGAAAAGTATTATTTCAAGGAAAAAATGCTGAGGTTGAAAGTGCCAAATGGGGAGAGCAATTAGAAAAAAAGGAAAAGATATCTGCGCCAAATCTTAGCAAAACCCCAGCTAAATATCAGCCACCTAGCAATATTTTCAACCAATCGATTATCGGATCAGACGAAGTAGGGACTGGTGATTTCTTTGGACCAATTACTGTAGTTGCCGCTTATGTAAAAAAGGAGCAAATTCCTTTATTAAAAGAGCTCGGAGTAAGAGATTCAAAAAATTTAAAGGATCCACAGATTGTTGGGATTGCTAAGGATTTAATTCATTCTATCCCCTACAGCTTGTTAATTCTACATAACGAGAAATACAACCATTTACAAGAGCAGGGAATGTCACAAGGTAAGATGAAAGCATTATTGCACAATCAAGCGATAAATCATTTACTTGAGAAAATATCACCTGAAAAACCTGATGGTATTTTAATCGACCAGTTTGCTGAACCTGGGGTGTATTTCAATTATTTAAAAGGAAAACATATCAGCAAAGAAAATATCTATTTTTCAACTAAAGCAGAGGGTGTTCATTTAGCAGTTGCTGCTGCTTCCATTATTGCAAGATATTCTTTTCTCAAGGAATTTGAGCGATTGTCTAAAATGGCGGGAATTTCTATCCCAAAAGGTGCCGGCTCACAGGTTGATTTAGCTGCTGCAAAGATTTTAAAGAAAAATGGCCAACAATTTTTAGAATCTATCACTAAGAAACACTTTGCCAATACGGAGAAAGCAAAAAAATTGGCTAAGAATGTGAATTGATAAAAAGAGGTTATCACAAAAGGAGTAGATCCTCATGCGATAACCTCTTGTTTTATTTCTGATTACCCTCTTAATGTTGCACCAAACTTCTCTTCAACCGCTTTTAATACTTTATTATGAGCTTTTGTTACATCTTCATCTGTAAGTGTACGTTCTGGATCAAAATAGCGAAGAGAAAATGCCACTGATTTCTTTCCTTCTTCAAGTTTGTCACCTTCATAAAGGTCAAAAACGACAACTTCCTTGAGCATTTTACCACCGGCTTCTGTAATCGCCTGTTCAATATCCCCTGCAACTGTATCTTTATTAACTACTAATGCAATATCTCTTGTTATAGATGGATATCTTGGAATCACTTCAAACTGAGTCTCTTCCACATTGTAGTTTAATAAATCAACTAAAGATAACTCAAACACATATGTTTCTGTTAAATCCATTTCCTTTTGAACAGTTGGATGAACCTGTCCGATAAATCCAATAAATTTTCCAGCTAGTAAAATTTCCGCTGTACGCCCAGGGTGCATCCCTTCACGTTTCACCTGTTTAAATTGAATTTGAGTAGTTAATCCTAATACATCAAATAAACCTTCAATAATACCTTTTATTACATAAAAATCAACAGGCTTTTTCTCTGCTTGCCACAAATGTGAATGCCATAGTCCTGTTATCGCACCTGCTAATCTTTCTTTTTCAAGTGGTTGTTTTGCTGTCCCTTGCGAAAGGAAAACAGAACCTATTTCAAATAATGCGACTTGGTCAATTTGTCTAGCAAGATTATACTTTAATGCATCTAATAAATGAGGCAGTAAGCTTAAGCGAAGAACACTACGCTCCTCACTCATCGGAAGAGCTAATTTGATTAATTCCGATTGTTCTAATGCATACTTAAATGCTTTTTCTTCACTCGTTAGAGAATAAGTAATTGCTTGATATAAACCAGTACCTTCAAGATATCTACGGACCTTGCGACGCTTTTGTTGATAGTCAGTTAATTTACCAGGATAAGCTTGCCCAATAGGTAATGTTGTTGGAATGTTATCATATCCATATAAACGAGCTATCTCTTCAACAAGATCTTCCTCAATCGTAATATCTCCACGACGAGTTGGAACAGTTACAGTTAACGTGTCATTATCTAGAACAACACCAAATTGGAGTCTGTCTAAAATATCTTTCATTTCTTCTCCAGAAATATTCATACCTAGAAGACGATTCACCTTACTCACTGTTGTTTGTACGACTGCTGGTTCAAACGATTTAGATTGAACCTCAACAGTTCCTTCAAGTACTTCTCCCCCTGCATACAATGCAATTAACGCAGCTGCTCTTTCAGCCGCAGCATGCACACGATTCGGATCAACTCCCTTTTCATAGCGAGCGCTTGCCTCACTACGCAAACCGTGATCTTTTGAAGCAGTTCGTATTGTTTGCCCATGAAATAGCGCAGACTCTAATAAAACCGTCTTTGTATCAGATTGTACCTCTGAATTTGCACCACCCATAACACCTGCTAATGCTACTGGTTCTTTTCCATTTGTTATCACTAAATGATTAGTTGATAAAGTTCTTTCCTGATCATCTAATGTAACAATTTTTTCCCCTTCATGTGCGCGACGAACTAATATTTCCTTCGAACCGAATCTGTCGTAATCAAACGCATGTAATGGTTGACCATATTCAAGTAAAACAAAGTTTGTAATATCAACTACATTATTATGCGGACGAATTCCTGCAGCCATTAAACGGGTTTGCATCCACAATGGTGAAGGAGCAATCGTTACATTTTTGATTATTTTAGCAACATATAATGGATTATCATCTGTTGCTTCAACATGAACAGTTACAGCTGCTTCTGCTTTTTCAGAAATACTTTCATAAGCTATTTCAGGATATTTCACTTCTCTACCTAGTATTGCCGCTACTTCATGAGCTACACCAAGCATGCTTAAAGCGTCAGAACGGTTTGGTGTTAAGCCTAATTCCAAAATCGCATCATCTAAGCCTAATTGTTCTAGCGCATCAACACCAACTTCTACATCGTTTGGAAAAACAAAAATACCTTCTGAATATTCCTTCGCAACAAGCTTCGATTCAATCCCCAACTCTTGTAGCGAGCAGATCATTCCGTTTGAGACTTCTCCACGAAGCTTTGCCTTCTTAATTTTAAAATTCCCTGGTAAAACAGCCCCAACTGTTGCAACAGCAACCTTTTGTCCTTTATCAACATTTTTCGCACCACAAATGATTTGGACAACTTCGCCGTCTCCGAGATCAACTTGGCATTTATTTAATTTGTCTGCATCTGGATGCTGTTCCTTTTCAACAACATAGCCAACTTTTACACCCTTTAAGCCTTCGTTTAAAACCTCTACACCTTCTACTTCTATACCGCTTCTCGTAATTTTTTCTGCTAATTCTTCCGGTGTTATGCCCGATAAATCAACATACTCCGATAACCATTTATATGAAACAAACATGAAGAAAGCCTCCCTTATTAAGCTCGTTTAAATTGTTTTAAGAATCGTACATCATCTGTATAAAAATGACGGATATCATCGACACCGTATTTTAACATCGCAATCCGCTCTGCACCGATACCGAAGGCAAAGCCGCTATATTTTTCAGGATCAAAGCCAGCCATTTGCAGAACGTTTGGATGAACCATACCAGCCCCTAGCATTTCAATCCAGCCTGTACCTTTACAGATATTACATCCCTTACCACCACAAGAAAAACATGATACATCTACTTCAACTGAAGGCTCTGTAAATGGGAAGAAACTCGGACGTAAGCGAATTTCTCTTTCTTCACCAAACATTTTCTTTGCAAACACTTCGAGCGTTCCTTTTAAATCACTCATTCGAATGTTTTCATCAACGACAAGACCTTCAATTTGTGTAAACTGATGAGAATGTGTCGCATCATCATTGTCACGGCGGTATACTTTTCCAGGACAAATAATTTTAACTGGTCCTTTCCCTTCGTGTTTTTCCATCGTTCTTGCTTGAACAGGGGAAGTGTGTGTACGCAATAACAGCTCTTCAGTAATGTAAAATGAATCTTGCATATCACGTGCAGGATGTCCCTTTGGCAAATTTAATGCCTCAAAGTTAAAATAATCAGTTTCAACCTCAGGACCTTCTGCAATTTGATAACCCATTCCAAGAAATAAATCTTCAATCTCCTCTAATACAGCAGTTAGTGGATGATGGTTTCCTACTCGTACAGGTCTTCCCGGTAACGTCACATCGATTGTTTCCTTGGCTAATTTTTGTTCAACAGCGATTTGCTCTAAATGCTCCTGTTTACTAGTAATAGCCGTTGCAATTGCTTCACGAACTTCATTTGCCAAAGCTCCCATGACAGGACGTTCTTCAGCTGAAAGCTTCCCCATGCCACGTAATACTTCGGTAATAGGTCCTTTCTTTCCTAAATATGCTACTCGAATGTCATTTAATTCTTTTAATTCCTGCGCCTGTTCAATCTTATCAAGCGCCTCTTGTTGAAGCTGTTTTAATTGCTCCTGCATCTGTAATTCCTCCTTTAATTGATTTCAAAATAGCAAAGCAAAGATCGCATCCATTTTTAATTGATAGTAAACATGCTACTTTTTTGCCAAAATAAAAAACTCGCCCCAATAAAGGGACGAGTTGATATCGCGTTACCACCCTTGTTAGTCGAAACTAAAAAAATAAATTCGACTCACTTCATTTCCATAACGGTAAAAACCGGAGCACCTTTACGTTCGGGAAAAATGAATTTCTCCTTAACGGTCCAAGTGTCAACTCGAGAGGTGAATTCATTTACTTCTATCCAGAAATGCTTTCAGTCTATGACATTTCTCCCTGATTGGACGAACGGTAAATTACTATTCTCTGTCAACGTTTCATTCTTATGTAATTTCTATCTTATTATAATCAAAATGAATTGTTACCGCAAGTTACCCATGCAAATGATAAAGAAGAATTCCTGTTGCTATCGCTACGTTTAATGATTCTGCTTCACCGTAAATTGGAATGTATAAATTTTTCGTTGTTTTTTGTAACAATCCCTCGTCTACCCCACTACCTTCATTACCGATGAGCAGACAAAATTGTGCACTTGGAGAAATCTCCTTGTAGCTTACTCCATTTTGCAAGGATGTTCCATAGACCGGTGTTCCATTTTCGTTCTGTTGGTCAATCCAGCTTAATAAATCACCCTTTATGATCGGCAAATGAAACAAAGAACCTTGACTTGAACGGATTACTTTTGAATTATAATGGTCAACCGTTCCTTCTCCTAAAACAACTCCATCTACACCTGCTGCATCGGCAGTTCGAATAATTGTCCCTAAGTTCCCCGGATCCTGCACACTATCAACAAGTAGAATTTTTGTCCAGCTTTCTGTTGATTTTGGAATTTGCATCTCACAAATTGCTGCAACTCCTTGTGGTGTCTCAGTATCACTTATTGCCTTCATTACATCTTTCGTAACAAGCTTCATGTTCACCTGATCAAGATTCCATGTTGCTGGAAGATTAACTTCCTCAGAGACAATAATATCTCTAATTTGTTCCTTCTTCTTCAAAGCTTCTTCCACTAAATGAAAGCCTTCTATTATAAACGTACCTGTTGCCTCACGTTCCTTTTTTGTATGTAGCTTTTTCCATTGCTTTACTTTTGGATTTTTTACTGATTCAATTCTTTCCACAGGTATAAAACTCCTTTAATCAACATTTCCAAATACTCTAATCAATCATACATAATTCTCGCCTGATAGACAAATGCTAATCCTAAAAGTATGGTGCCTAGATGTCAAAGTTGGCAATAGTAGCACAATAGTATACAACAGAAGGAGAGTCCGAAATGAATTTAAATTTAAGAAATGCGGTTATTTCAAATGTATCAGGAAATACTCAAGCACAATTAGAAGATACAATTGTTGATGCAATTCAAAGTGGTGAAGAAAAAATGCTTCCAGGGCTAGGTGTACTTTTTGAAGTGATTTGGCAAAATGCCGATAGCAACGAAAAGCAAGAAATGTTAGAAACATTAGAGCAAGGCCTTAAAAAGTAAATTTATTCATCAAAAAGGAGCTTAGGAAAAATCCCAGCTCCTTTTTATTATCAATCATAAGTAATTTTATCTACTGTTTCACGATCAAGTCGTTTTACTACCTCAGTAATTAATTTTACTGCATTTTCGTAATCATCACGATGAAGCATAGCGGCATGTGAATGGATATAGCGCGTTGCAATTGTAATTGACAAGGATGGTACTCCGTTTGCAGAAATATGGATCGAACCTGAATCGGTTCCACCACCTGGAATCGTTTCAAATTGATAAGGAATATTTAATTCTTCAGCAGTTGAGATGACCATATCTCTCAAGCCTTTATGGGATACCATAGATGCATCGTAAAGGACTATCTGCGGACCTTCTCCCATTTTACTTGCAGCTTCCTTATCCGAAACTCCTGGTGTATCCCCAGCTATTCCAACATCAACACCAAACGCAATATCAGGCTGAATAAGGTTAGCTGACGTTTTTGCCCCACGCAAACCAACTTCCTCTTGGACTGTACCAACTCCATAAACGATGTTAGGATGATTCTCATTTTCTAAATTTTTCAATACATCTATCGCAATTGCACAGCCAATTCTGTTATCCCAAGCCTTAGCTAAAAGCATTTTCTCATTTTTCATCACCGTAAATTCAAAATATGGAACAACCTGGTCACCTGGCATAACCCCGAATTCTTTTGCTTCCTCACGGCTTGATGCTCCGATATCGATGAACATATCCTTGATGTCAACAGGCTTTTTACGAGCCTCTGGGGAAAGAATATGCGGTGGCTTAGAGCCAATAATTCCAGTTACATCACCTTTTTTAGTTAAAACAGTTACTCGTTGTGCGAGCATTACCTGTGACCACCAGCCACCTACTGTTTGAAAACGGAGAAAGCCTCTATCATCAATTTGTGTTACCATAAAGCCAACTTCATCTAAATGTCCAGCTATCATTATTTTCGGACCATTTTCATTTCCAACTTTTTTAGCAACTAAACTACCTAAATGATCAGTTACTATTTCATCAGAATAATCCTTTATGTATTTAGTCATTACGTCACGTACTTCTCGTTCATTTCCGGGAATTCCGCGTGCATCAGTCAAATCCTTTAGCATTGTTAATGTTTCATCTAGCTTTTTCATCAATTTACCTCCTTCAGTTAACAGCCTAACAATAAGTATACATGAAAAGTCTAATCATAAGAAATGTTCCACATATTCAACTGTTTAATACCCTTGTTTTTGTCTCTCATGATTTACTTCATTTTTTGAAAAATAGGCCATCTCAACTTGCTCGTTAGTGAAGCCTAGTAATTGACCTAAATAGATATATTGATTGAAGAGTTCTATGTAAGTTGACACCGATTGGTTATCTTTATATATATTAATGGCGGCAAACACATTTAAAAATTGTTCTGTTAAACTAATTTCACCTTGGATATCTCTTAACTCTAATTGTTCATGGGCAATGCCTAATTCTAATCCTAACGACAAAATAAAATGAACACCATCTACATATTCTTCAAGTATGACATCAATAGGAGCGGACGGTTTTAAACTCCAAAATTTAAAACATTTTGTTTCATTTGCTAACTCGCCAACCTCAACTAGTAATGCTAATATTTTCTTCTCTACTAAATTTTCATTTTGCAACCCATGCTGAGTTTCTATTTTACGATCCAATGCTTCTTGCAAGGAAAATAATCTTTCAATATTCAAAATGCTACCTCCAATATCTATTTAACGTTCTAAAAAAATTATATCAAATTGAAAAAAACTTGAAACCTTTTTCGAACCTTTTCGTATATATGAGAAAAAATCTCCCCCAGGAGGGCCTATTATGATTGTGTTGCTTATTAGATTACTATTTATTTCACTGATAATTTTTCTAATCTATAGTGGATTCAAATATTTAGTTAACCCTAAAAGAAAATTAGAATTAGCTCATGAACAAAAGCAATATTATTTTTTAGATGATAAAAATAATGTTCGGAAAAATTTTATGATTACGTATAAGGG
>NZ_CADEPK010000447.1 GCF_902829255.1 Metabacillus niabensis
AGTAAGAGGTGTTGTCGTTTCATTTGAGTCGACTACTTCATCTTCATTCGTTAACAAATTCTTATAGTTAATTTGCGCTTTATTTTTGACTTGAGTAATCGTATCACTCACTAATGCTTTTACTTTAAACTGGACGGTCATTCCGTTTGGTAAATCAGTTGTGTTTGGTAAGTCACCTAATTTTACGATGACCTTTTGTCCATCAAAATGACCTGCATCACTGTCATCGGCATCAGTTAAATCGATTGTTCCTGTGCCATTTGTAATTTTTAATGAACCTGGAACATATTCTGTTCCTTCAGGAATCGCATCTTCAAAGAGTGCATCAGCCGCAATGTCTCCACCATTGTTTTTCACGTTTACTTCATACGTTAACTCGTCACCAGCGTTTACTTCTCCCTCTGGTGAGACTGTTTTTTCAGCAACAACACATGGTTCTGTTCCTAGGAAGACGTCATCAAGGTAATTGCCGAATGCCAAAGCTCCACTAGATGTACTAATTGCTTTAAATCCAAAACGCGTCATTGTTTGTCCAGCTGGAACAGTATAAGTTCCTGTATAAGTTTTCCATGTAGTCCCAGTTGAAATTCTCTTTATTTCTGGTGTGGTATTGAATGGGTCGGCCGTAATTGGTCCAATATTAACACTCATTGTATCAACACCATTCCAACCTCTATGATTTAAACGCCAATAGATGGTCTGCCCTGGTGTTGTTGGTAATTCTTGATATAACATACTATGTGTATCAGCATTTAATTCTCCAAATCTACTCGTAAGATTGTCTTTATTCGGAGTATTTGAAGGGATAGTGCTCGGTCGGGCAGGGTCCATTATTTGAATAATTCCTCTTGGTGTACGGTTGACATCAGTCGTTTTCCACCCTGGAACAGTATCTGCATAGTAATAGCCACCACCTGCTACCGAGTTATCATAGGTACCCGGTCCCTCCGGCTTTTCAAAATCACCATTAATCAATGCAACTGGTTTAGCACATGCTTCAATTACTGGTTTTGGTAAAACCGTAGTTGTTACTTCATTTGTTTCTGTTGATTGGCTTTCATTTATTAATAAATTGTCATAATTAATGAGCGCCTTGTTGGTAACAACTTTATTTGCATCTGTTGCAAGTGTCTTAACTTTAAACTGAACAGTCATTCCGTCAGGTAAATTCGTTGTATTTGGTAACTCACCTAACTTAACAATGACTTTTTCTCCATCGAATTGACCAGCATCATCGTCATTTTCGTCTGTTAATTCAACTGTCCCTGTTCCGTTAGTAATTTTTAACGAGCCCGGTACATATTCAGTACCTTCAGGAATTGCATCTTCAAATACTGTATTTCCTGCAACGTCTCCGCCATTGTTTTTCACATTAACTTCGTACGTTAACTCGTCACCAGCGAAAACATCTCCATCTGGTGAGACTGTTTTCTCCGCAACAACACATGGTTCAGTGCCAAGGAAGATATCGTCTATGAAATTACCAGCTCTTATGTCTCCCGTAGCTGAAGAAACTGCCTCAAAACCAAAACGCGTGACTGTTTGTCCAGCAGGAACTGTATAAGTACCCGTATAATATTTCCAAGCCTCTTTACCTGTTGACATTGTTTGAACCTTCGGAAGACTATTTGGCGCAGTTGTACTAGAACCAATCTTCACCGCCATCGTGTCTACGCCATATCTACCTTTATGAGCTAAGCGCCAATAAATGGTTTGTCCAGGAGTAGTTTGAACATCTTGATATAAGGTTGCGTTCTCAAAACTATTCATTTCAGCAAATTGCTGACCATGAATAACCTCGTGTTTATCACGATCACCATCTGGAAGTTTATCCATTAAACTTTTAACAAAAATGTCAAATCGACCAGTTGAATCGGTTGTAGTCCATCCTGGTATATATTCATCCTGGATACCAGTCCACCCTGGTCCAGTAGGAGTTCTTGGATCATCAGGCGAATATGCTAATTCCTCAAAGCTACCATTAATCAAAGCTATTGGTGCTGGACATGCATTTGTAGATCCTTCTGGCTTGATCGTAACTTGTGTGTTTGGTTTATCTGGTGTGGTAATATTATCACCTGTTACTACGCCTGTGTTGGCAATCGTTTGACCAGCTTGATCTACGTTTACAGTCACTTGGAATGTCAATGTATGCCATTCCGTATCCGTTACATCGCCAAATTGACCAACTACTTGTCCATCTGCAAAATGACCTTTATCATCACTTTGTGCATCAGTCACTGCTGTACCATCTACAGTCAATGTTCCAGGTACATATTCTACCCCTTCTGGAATATCATCGGTGATTGTTAAGTTTGTGACCGAACTATTTTCAAGTGTGTTTCGAGTTTCAATTGTATATAGTAATGTATCTCCAACTTCCGGATTACTCGCATCTGTATTTCCATCAGCTTTCTTTTCGATGCTTGAAGATTTTTTAGACTCTAATATTGGTGTAGGTGTAACGTGAATCGTGATTGTTGCTTCTGCTGTCCCACCATAACCATCATCTACAATGACTGTAAATGTATCGTCTCCAACATAGTCCTTGTTCGGAGTATATGTCCATGTACCATCTTCGTTTACAGTTACCGTACCATTACTAGGTTGTTGATTACCTGCACGATACGTTAAGCTATCTCCATCTGGATCCTGTCCTTCTACTTGACCTGAAACCGGCTCATTTACTGAAGTCGTTTTTGTATCATCCGGTGCAGTTGGCGGTTGGTTTGTAGAAGTGAAAGATGTAGAGTCAGTGAAGCAATCATAAGCAGCTGCAAGTGTAACTTCCTGATTATGACCAGCCTTATTCAATTCTGCTTGAATCTTTCCATCTGCATCTGAAACTAAATCAGTCACAGCCTCTCCGTTAGGTCCTGTTAGCTCCCCTACGTTTGAGGTAAAACTATCCAGAGATGCCCCCTGAACTGGTTTACCTAATGGATCTAATAAAGTTACGGTAGCATTATATCCATTATCCGTTGATGCCGCTAACTCCAAGCTGCTAGGTGCTTGTTTATAATCGTTTTGCGGATTAAGCGTATCAATAGGTGCGTATTGGTTTACGAAATACCAATTATATATATCGTGTGTTTCGTAGTTAGGAGAACCTGTAGTTCCGGTAAAGCTCGCATAAGGTTTTGCCCCATTAAATATCGAATCAAGATTGATGCTATTTACATCTAGCACTACTTGAGAACTCGCTCTATCTGGAGAAGTACCTAATCGAACTTGAACGTTTTGATTCAAACCATCATAGTCAATCCATGTATAATACTGAGTTCCGTTAGACAAGTCATAATTAGTACCATTTGTTGTATTATACTGATTTAAATCTGTAAACCAACCTGACTTATTAACCGGGTCTCCATTTACAGCAAGTCCAATATTATTATCTGAAGGGTCGTTATAACCGGAGTTTATAAAAGTATCGTATTTGATACTAAAACTCGGTGCGGTACCGTAAATACCTAAGCTCCCTCCATTATTTAATGGATTCGTTTGGTTAGCCTGAAGAGTAAAGGTGAATCCGTCACTCGCTCCATTAGGGCTTGTATTACCAATTTTAAATGAAAATGCTGTACTGAAAGAATAATTGTCTTTCGGACAGAAATTATTTTTCGTAATGACTGCTCCACTTTGTAATTGGGTTGCAGGTGTTAATCGTATAAAATTTTGTCCATCCGGAACATCAGCAGAACCCAATACATTAAACAATTGATCTACAGTATCTCCGGAGAATCCATCAAGCTTATACGTCAGCCAATTATTATCTGTAGTAGCCGCCTCTGTCTTGATGAGACCAAGACCAAGAGGTTGATTTAAGCTATATGAGATAACAATTAAAAAAACTAAAAATATTTTAAAGATTTTACTGACTGTCGACTTTGATCTCAATATATTTCCCCCTCCCTCAATATTGAATTTCCTCTGTCAACTATGAATAGAATCTTATAAGGCCAGTAACAAAGCTTGAGAACAACTAAGTTTTTACTCAGTTAGCGAAAACTTTATCTATTCTCTAAACTTATAAAAATATTAAAATGAAAGATTTTTACTAGCACTTACCTGTTGTAACTTATCTACTTTGACAGTTGGAGAATTTGCCTTTTGCTGCACCTTTTCTTCTTGAATATGTATTACTTGATAGAATTACCTGCATCACATTTACTAGTAGAAAGGTTCATCTACCTTGCAAACAGTTAGCCTGATAATCCATCATGCAACAAAAAGACTCGACTTCCTATACAAAAAATCCTCACCTCCTTTAAATGCACTCAACTGTCTACTAACTGATATCTATCAGTTTCCTAGATAATATTTTTCAAAAAAACAAGTTTTGAGGGGGGAATCGACATCAATAAAGACTTAAGACATATAAATAATCCTAAATTGATTGCGGTACTTTTGTACCATAACCCTTTTTAAATAAGGGAAAATCACTGCTGTAAATAACATTTTGTATTCTGAAAATACAACCAATATAAGTAATTGGAAATATTTATACGTTGACACTTCCATAATATATTTTATTTGTCGAGCGAAACAAGGGAAATTCGAACTAATATTACAAAAACTTCAACTTTTTTACATAATTTTTCTGTTGAAAATTTCAAATTCGGATAACTTTTTGTCACAAAAAGGGGAATTTTCCGACTACAACTTTCGACTTATTTAAATCGCTCTATCTTTTTGATAAGCAAAAATTCTAAATCTCATGCTATATAATGACATTTTTATACAAAAAATACTAAAAGTTATGAATATAGCTTGAGAGGTTAGTAGAAAGAATAGTAGAGTTAAATTGATAGTTTATATAAATCAAATTTATAAATCTTCTAAAATTTTAAAAGATAGAGAAGATATTTTTTATCAATAAAATAGAGACGACCAAGGGAGGTTAGCAAATATGAGAGATATTATGGAAACAAGCATTAATAGTAGAGTAGCAATATGCTTGGCGTATGCAGATGAAACAAGAAAATATCTAGAGACAGAATTTAGTGATAGCGAGTACAAAGAGGCGTTTCAAAAATTCAAAAAGATGATCGAAATGGGGAAAGAATGGCTAACAGGGAAAAAAATAAATTGGGAAGATATTTATGAAATGTGTAATGATGATGATGTAGAATATGGATGCTTTAATTTTATTGCAATCTACAGCCTTGAAGAAAAGTATGAAGTTCCCGCTAATTTACTAATATGGACTTTGTATTATTTTACTTATCAATGTGCTTGTGAGGCTAATGAAAGGTATTTCCCTCAAGATTTGTGGGATGGTCATTTACCACCAGAGGATGAAAAGCTTAACATTGATAATTTATATAGAGA
Source organism: Metabacillus niabensis (assembly GCF_902829255.1). Taxonomy (GTDB): domain Bacteria; phylum Bacillota; class Bacilli; order Bacillales; family Bacillaceae; genus Metabacillus; species Metabacillus niabensis. The sequence goes on from NZ_CADEPK010000447.1 coordinate 5,332, forward strand.
GGCAAAACAATATTTATCTCCGGATATTTGCGAAAAACTACAGCTACTTGAGGAAAAGTATCGAAGCGAATGAACGAAAAAGGACGAATCAAATTATAACTCTATATGATTAGAAGGAGGGTGGGACATAACGAAAATATTTCTAATGAAAACCGAACATTGCTTATTGCAAAAAACTATAAAGAAAAGACTCTTTACGAAGAGGTCGGTTTTTTGTACAAACTTTATTAAGGTTGATTGTAGCGTAAGTGCGAGACTCCTGCGGGATGCGTGGGAGAGGTGAGACCTAAGCAGGTTTACACCGAGGAGGCTCACCACCCACCCCGCGGAAAGCGAGTACTGTAGCGGAAATCAACCAGAACGACTACTAGTAAATGTATACAAGTATTACCACTTACAAAAAGACACGAAGTTTAAAGCAGAATTCCAAACTATAGTTCGGATTTTTCTTATGTTTAAAATCTTTTGTCCCAACCTCCGCAAACTTTGATATTATGGTAGATCTGTCGTTAATCGATGCTTGCCACAATGAATGCAAGTAAATAAATGACCAACTATATATGTATTCAACGCTTTTTTTAACTCTTCCTGCTCGAGATTATAATCTGATGCTTCTTTCATTAAATCATCATGAAGTTCTTTTTCAAGATGGCTCATTTCATCCCAATTAACTGATCCAACATATGCACAAAAATCTTCACAATGTTCTAGCCATGATATTTCCTGCCATGACAATATCGAAGGAGTTCTTAAATGAAGTTCCTCAACTTTATGAGCATCCTCAAAGGAGGTTGGGTTTTGATTATTAAATTCAACATCATGCTCCTCCCCTGCTTTCCCTGATGCAATACAATGAACACAAATTTCTTCTAAGTCACTTTCACCATAAAAGCCTTCATGAAAGAAGGAACTCTCTCGGTTGCACACCTCACATATATCTTTATAGTATGAGATACTCCCACTTTCATATACATTAGGATGATATTTAAAATAAGGGAGCTTGTGAATAAGCTTAAACTCTTTTATGATCGATTCAAGGTCAAGAAGGCTTATTGATACTTTTTCCTTTTCTGTTTCCTGATAGATTGTAAATTTCGACGTCATGTCATCCAATAGCTTAATGATTTTCCTCATATTCAGCATTTTGTCGTATTCGTAATCTAATGCAGTATAAACCTCTGTACTTTTACTTACCGCTTTTCTAAACGGTTGGAAATCTTCTTTCGGAATGAACTTACTTACTTCAGAAAAGAAGGATCCTTTCTGTTGATTAGCCAATTCTGCAAGATTAATTTCTAATGTTAACGTATAAGACATCACGAATCTTCCTTCATATTAAATATTCTTTTTCTTCTTACTAAAGCTCTCAAACTAGCAAAAATAGCTAATCACCTATGGCGTTCTCGTCTTGAAAAAGACTCACATCAACGACACCGCTTTCCTCTAACTCCTCGTCAAAGATAATAAAACCATACCCTGATTCACAGCTGTCGCTTTTAATTTTCGCCACAGCAATTAACGTATCTCGCTTTTTATACCTTTTGTAAGCCTCAAATGGTAAGATATCCTCTCCACTATCATCAAAAGCAATATAATCAAAGGTAAAATCAATTTTCACTTCAATTTCCTTTGGTTTTGGATAAACTTCTATAATTTTCGATACATTCATTTTTACCTCCTATAAATAGAGACTCTGTACAGGAGCTATTCATCTTATTGTTTATTTCTAGGAGTCTCACACATTCACTCCGATAAGCTTTAGCATAGCCAGCCATTATTTAAAGCATTGCAGAACAGAGCCTTTCCCTTCCTCAACTTCAATCTCGGCATATGCACCATTTATAAAGGTCATTTGTGGAGGAACATGACCACAATCAATATCATAAACAATCGGAATGTTCAGCTCAGCAGAAAGCTCATGATAAACATCTTGGGTCGTATAATCATTTACAGAAGGATTCGCACTGCTTCGGCCAAACATAATACCTGTGCATTGCTCAAACCAGCCAGCTAGCTTCATTTGCACGAGTGACCGCCGCAAGTCTGTAGTGGACAGGTCACAATTCTCAAAAAACCACACGATCGGCTCTTCATTTATATATTCGTTTCTAAATTTTTTCACATCACCGAATGGCGTGCCGATTAAATGTCTTATTATATCGATACATCCACCAAGTAAACGGCCTTGTATCATCACCTTTTCGTTAGAAACAGCTTTCCAATAAGTTTGTTCTGTTAAATGAAACACACATGGAGATGGATTTTGATGATCCCATTCCTTTTGGTAGTTAGCCGAGGAATGCTGAAGGACAGCTTCACCTGTCTTCGTCGATAATACTCTCTGCCACATTGCAGTCGTATCATCTGAATATTCTCCTCTTAAATCAACGAGATTTGTTCCGTGAGCAGTAGCAGTTCCAGTTTTTAAGGTAATCGCTAATAACAGCGCACTTGTATCGGAATAACCTAATATCCACTTATTTTTTATATGTTTAAAGTCAATATATTCAAGGGTTTCAATAAGCAATTCTCCACCCCATGGAGGAATTATAAGATGAATCGCATCATCACGCATCATTTCATTAAACTCAGCTGCACGTACTTGAGCAGGAGCGGATTTCGCCTTTTTTTGCGTCCAAACTGTTTCACCGCAAACGACCTGAAATCCTTTTGCCTTCATACGCTGACACGAAAGTTTAAACATATCATGCAGTTCAGGCTCTACCCCTGATGACGGTGCTGTAACTCCTATCGTTGCATGTTTTTCTAAAAATGGATAGTTAATCATCTGAATCCCACCAATTTTTTACATCATTTTACCAAATGGAGTGTAGTTGAACAATGAATTATTTCAGAAAAGTAACTTTGCTTGTTTTGTAGACACTATGAATATTTAATTTGAGATATTTTAGAATCTCTGTTCCTAAAAACAAAGAGCACCTATCAGTGTTCAACTCAGCGATAGATGCCCTCCCAAAAAAATTAACTTTAATTCCTTGAACTAGATAAAATAATAGGAGCTTTAGGAATAGTCCATGTTTTCACAAAGGAAGATGCTTTTACTATCTTTAAATCTCAAAAACTATTAAACAGTTTCATCACTTACCACTCATTAATACTGAACTTCAATTCCCGCCTTTTCAAACGGCTCTAACACTTTGGGGTCACACATTGAAATATAATCAACTATTTTTAAATTTTTTAGATTTTGAAATCCTTCAACAGATACGACATCAAACAGATCATCCTCCCCATCCCAATCTGGCTTAAGAATATGATAGATTTCATTCCCGCCATCAAAGCAAAGGGAGTCTATCTTATCCAAATCAGTTGAATCCAAATGAAGCGTTTCTAAATATTCCTTTATTTCAGCAATCGGGCCAGCCCCAGAATACCATTCAAAATCATCTTCGTACTTATTAATTAATGCTGTTAGCTCCTCATGAAAAATCGGTTCCTTATCTAATAAAGCATCAATCACAATCAATTTAAAATTAAAATCCTCAAACATTCCACTTTTGTCCATTTTTCTTCCTCCTTTTTTATAAATTTACATCTCATGGTGCACCGGCTTTTCTTCATATTTTTTAAATAAATGAATGTATAGGATGATACTGACGAAGGAGAACAGCAAAATGATACTGAAAACCCCAATAGGCGGTACCCAGCTTGATAGGAACACCATGAATGGTGCAAGAAACTTCCCAATCGTATTTTGCAGACTATCAGCACCCATGTACTGGCCTCTCGCGTGTTCAGGAGCATAGCGGCTAATAAAGCTCTGTGTCACTGGAGAGCGCACAATTTCACCGAACGTAAAGATAATGGTTACGAAAAATAAGTACCAAATATTCGAGTTTAATCCGACAAAAAATGTACCGAAACCGGCCAAAAGCGATGAAAGGATGAATACATCCCGTTCCTTCCAGCGTCTAAACCATTTCGTTACCGGCAGAATAAACAATACGAACAAAAGGCCGTTAAACCCGACTAGCCAGCCAAAAATATCTGTACTTGATAGCAAGAAGGAACCATTCTCCCAAGCAAAAATTTGTTGCGCTGGTACATGGTTGATAATATAGATCGGTAAATAGAGATCAAGCTGCATAATCGGAATAAGGGCAAATATCCCCGCCAAAATATAAATCAAGAATACTTTATCACGGAAAATAATTCCATACCCTTTCCATTGCTCCTTAAATACACTGCTTATTTTCGAGTTTTTCTCTCTCGTTTGTGCCACTGTTTCATGAACGATGAAATAAATCGTGATAAAGTAAAGAATTAATACAACTGCACAGGTCCATAACAGTTCTTGCCGATATTGAAAGAAAAAAATCGCTCCAAGGGCTGGACCGAGTACGGCACCAATGTTATTAGCTGTTGCAAACGTTGCGAATACCTCCCGAAGATTTTCAGCAGGAATCAAATCAGCCACCATCGCAGAACTTGCGGGCCGATAGATCGCTCCCCCAAATCCGATGCCAATGAATGCGATGTAATCAATCCAAGGGGATGGTGACACTGCAAACAAGATAAACATCACCGCCTGTAGCAATGCCCCTAAAAGCATGACAGGTCGCCGACCAAATTGATCAGTTAACCCTCCACCGAGCAGACTTCCAATCGCGCTAAAAATCGGTGGGACTGTCATCAAGATGCCCGCAATGCTATTGCCTAGTTCATAACTAAAATACACCGTAATAAATGGAAAGTACATCCAAAAAAGCATATTGAACATACCCTCTCCGATTAACCGAACCTTCAAATTATTGTCCCATAATCGTATTTGCACAAAAATCCTCCTCATAATGCATATCGTACTTTCCAGTGTGCACACACTAAGTTCTCGGCCAAGTACAAAAAATATTAAAGCATTTTCCTTAAAAGATATAGACTTATAATTATGAATTGTTTATACTAATAATATGAAAATCGAATATATACCCTTTTTATTTAATTGTCCTACAAACCGAACATTTGTTTCTATATAAAAAAGACGCTTCTACTAAGAGGCGTCTTTTTTGATGTATTGTTTTCGTTATGATGTTTAGCTTCCTATAGTTGCTGTATTCCCCATTACAATCGAAAGTTCATACAGACCGCAACGTAACCTTTAAACCTATATTTAATTTAAACTATTAACTAAACATTTTTTTAGTACCTCTAATATTCCTTCAGAATAATGAGATATCGTTACTTTATCATACAAGCCTTTAGCTTCCTCAGTGGCATTTCCTAATAAATAGCCATGCTTTACTGTTTTTAACATTTCAACATCGTTACCACTATCTCCAAAAGCAAAAGTGTTATCGTAAGGAACTTGATCGTATTTCATCATAAACTCTACGATTGCTTTTTTTCCAGTATGAAGAGGGATAAAATCAACATCAAATGCTCCTTCAGGGTCTCCTGCTTTTGGATTGCAGCGATTTATATTTATTCCTATCCCGTTCATTTTCGCTAAATGTTGAATAATCTTTAAATCATATTCACTTTTCGTCACAGACTTTTCAAAATAATAATAGTTGCATTTCGTACGTTTTTGGCCAAATTGCGTTTGCTCGATAAGCTCTATTTTATATTGATTATACAATTCTCTGACTAATTCATTTACGTTTTCGTTTGAGAAGGCAGCTTTCCTTAATCTCTTTTCCCATTCACCGTTAGTAACCAATTCTCCATTTTCATTAACGTTATATACTTCTGTACCTAAGTTACTTGCGATAAAATGGGGACTATACGACATATTTGCCCGCTCCATTTTTTGCATAATTTGATTGAGGTCACTTCCGGTTACCCAACCGATTTTTACATGATGCTTTTGTGCAAGGTTTTCTAGATATTGTTCCAATTCATAGACATGCTTTAACAATTCATCTGTACAAGAATGCGGAAAATACGTTTCGTCAAAATCAAAAAAGAGTAAATAGTTCACTTTATGAGAGCTAGAAAAAGGTTTTTTCAGCTTAATATTCATTATTCAACACCCCAATTTTTACTTTTTTAAACTATAATTGCTGGTATCGGTCCCAGGTCAATATAATTTTTTTCGAGGTGCAAAATGGTCACAATCTATGATATCGCTCGACTAAGCGGTGTTTCTAAATCAACGGTTTCTCGGGTGATTTCCAATCATCCACATGTATCAGCTGAAACAAGAAGCAAAGTATTAAATATTATGCAACAGCATCAATATGTTCCGAATTCCCTAGCAAAACAATTACGGCAAAAGCAAACAAAGAGTATAGCTATACTCGTCCCTAATTTAAATCATCCTTATTTTAGTCAGCTAGTTAGTTATCTATCTGCTGCTTGTTATGCGAAAGGATTCAAAACTGTCGTACATCAAACCTTTTCAAGCAAACAGATAGAAATAGACGTATACACACAGCTGCAAAGAAATGAGTTTGATGCGATCATCTTAGCCTCCTCCTCTACATTATCTGAGGAGGAAGTCGCAGCGTATACGGAAAATAAGCTTGTCATTGCCTGTAATGAAGATTACAGCGGAACATATTTTGATGTATTTTGTTTAAATGAGGAAGAGGTAACAATGAAAGCAACAGCATACCTTCTCAATAAAGGCATTTCAAAGCTTGGCTTCTGTTCAGATTATATTGATTCTCCTTTACAGCAAGCAAGGTTAAAGGGGTTTATTTCAGCTCACGATAAAAAGGGATTGAATTACAATAAAGACTTTCTTTTCAATCACATATCAACGATAGAGGATGGAATCAAACTAGGTGAAAAAATCTTTCATGAGCATCTAGAAATCGAAGGGATAATTGCTGGCAGTGACTTCGTTGCCGCTGGATTAATTAAATCGGCTGTTAATAATAACATTCAAATTCCGCAGTATTTTTCGATTATTGGATTTGATAATCACCCGATTTCATTGGTAACAAGCCCGCAAATTTCGACGATCAGCAATTGCATTCAGGAGATGACTACTGAATTAGTGGATCATGTCATTAGGAAAATGAATGGTAGTAAACAAACTCCGATCAAAAAGGTTTACAACGGAGAAGTGATCATTAGAGGGTCATGTTAGTGTTTTTTGAAAGCGAACGAATTAAGGGTAGAAATTTCACTATTTAAATTTAAAAACGTGATGGATGATTTAATCCGTTACGTTTTTTTCATTTATTAAATCTTCTAATTTGAGAGACCAGCCGCTTTATCCCTGTTGTATAAAAACTTATTATTAATCCATTCTAATAAATAGATCCAAAGGACTTAGCTCCTCCATACTTTTCTCATTACCACGACTGTTATCAATGCTTTAACAGTCTTTTTAATTTAAGGCTGTTTTTTAAATATTCTTGGTTTTTGTAAGATTTATTGAGCGTAAGAAGAATACTTGTAAAAAGGTGTGCTTAAAATGGACTTTCCGACAATTCATACAAATTTTTGGGATGCTGTAATTGCGGTTCCAATTGTGATGCTCATTACACAACTAATAAAAGTCTTTCTTAAAGTAAAAAGAAAGTATGTCCCAACAATTGCCCTTATATTAGGATTAAGTATTTCAATCTTTATAAGTCATCGCCACGATTTGCTAGCAGGTGTTTTTATGGGATGGTTTTATGGCTATGCTGCTATCGGATCCTATGCTTCATTAAAAACGACCCTCATCTCATTTAGGAGCGAAAAAGAAAATAATATTCGAGGCTCATAGGAGTGATATAGATGAAACAGGATTCACGTAAAAGATTGATCCTTGATTTAATTTTTATTATCTTACAATCTGCCTGTATTATTGGACTATTTATGATAAAAAATTTCGAATATATGCGAATTGCTTTGTCTGATCTTCTTTTTTGGGTCGTATATATGATTTTTGAATTTAAACAAAAATGGGTAATCCCTTTTTATGTTCGCCTGGTTGTAATCCTAGCGATAATAAGCAATGGTTTTTTTGGGGAATTACTTAATTGGTATGTAACATCCGCTTTTTATGACCGCATTCAGCACGTATTTGGAACATATGCAATGACACTATGGGCATTTTATATTATTCAACAATTTGCAAAGGTAAATATCACACAAAAAAGACTCGTCATTATTTTCTTTATCATCCTCTCAACAGCATTAGGTGCGTTTTATGAAATCATTGAATTTTCACAAGACGTACTATTTAAACCAAAAATAAAAAATCAACCTAGCTTATTGGATACAGATTTTGATTTAATTGCAGATTTCACAGGCGGAATCATCGCATTATGTCATTATCTGTTTTCAAAAACCTTAAAAAGCTTTCTGATTAAAAATCAAAAAACCTACTCAAATGACGGTGAAAGATAACGGAGCACTTACTTTTCATGAAATTGCTTCAAAGTAAATGCACTAATTCCTTAAAGTAACATAGTATATTTTTAGAAAAATCAAAACGTCTATCTTTGTAAAAAGCACCTGGTATTTTATTTGTCTTACATCAGT
>NZ_CADEPK010000448.1 GCF_902829255.1 Metabacillus niabensis
CAATAAGCATTTTCATAATAGAATGTTCACGACAAAGTAGTCTATAATAAAAAGTCACAGCAACTTTTTTTAAATGATGACAGCATTCTTCCTTTTATAGTAGATTTTTATTTAGATAAATGAACTGAGGTGTTTTTTCATGTCATTGCAATTAACACGTAAACAAATGACTACACTATTATATGCACTTAAAGGCGAGTCAAATCACCAGCCTTCATATATAATTGAAAAAGTAATAGGAGAAAATCCCCAACACGCTATAATTATCCCGCCCTTCCTTACTAGGTCAAAGCGAAGAACAGGGCATGAAATTGGGCTTTCATCTAATGATATTGTCGCACTAGCAAATTTATGTGAACTAACATCACTCAAATCTACTTCGATACAAAATTGGATTAAACGTGATGTCAAAGAGCTAATCGGTCCTCCTGAACTAGGGAAAAAATATTCTATTGAACAAACAGCGATGCTCTTAATTGTCAAGGATTTAAAAAATGTCTTTGATTTTGAACGAATTCGAAAATTATTAACTGTCGTTTTTAATACTCTATCAGATAGAAGTGATGATTTAATTAACCCAATCGCTTTTTATGAAATGTATGCAGATGTGATTGATTCATTTCATACAATACCAACTATTCCGGACCAATCTTTAGAACTTACGATTACAAATCAAGTAGATTCCTACTCAACCCAGTTTTCTAATCTTACAGGGGAGCAATGGAAACCGATTCGTCATGTGTTAGTGATAACCGTTTTCGCGGTTTTAGCGTCACATTTTCAATCTAGAGCATATTCATTTGCTGACCTTCACTTTAACTAATTCTTAAAAGTGGGAAATGAAGAAAACTTTCATCTATTATCAAATGCAAAGGCAATAAGGAGTTATTAAGATTTTCAACTATCCCATCATATTATTGTACTTTTAAGTTCCTATTACAGTGTAGAATGCTTTGTTTGATAAATGATGTTTAACATATACATCGACGATACGACTTTATATCCATTTTAGAAGAGAAGAACTATTTACATACGAAATGAAGAAGCTTGTTCCATCGTTTCCCTTTCTGTTTTTATGAAAGGTCTAATCTTTACCAGTATAGAAAATACCGTCATATGAAACCTTAATAGTAAGGCTGAACACAGATTATCAGCTTTACTAAATCGCTCTGTTAAGCTTGACTGATAATTCGTTTCTGCAAACGTCATTGTCAATATCGAGCTCTAACATTGCAAAAATAAAGGGGTGTTTTCAATGGCAAGAAGTAGTAATAAATTGCTTGTTCCAGGAATCGAAGAAGCTCTGGATCAAATTAAATATGAAATAGCAGCAGAATTCGGTGTGAAATTAGGCTCTGATACTGTATCAAGAGCAAACGGCTCTGTTGGTGGAGAAATTACTAAACGTCTTGTAAAGCAAGCACAGTCACAATTGAATGGCCAACAAAGTGAATAATTGGCATTATAAAAAAAGCTGACAAATTAGTCAGCTTTTTTCATGTTTTTGTTCTTTTATTTTGTTATTCTCACTTTTTTTATTTTCTTTCCATTGCTGTTTCTCTTGTTGCTTTTCCTTTTTGTTGTCTTCTCTTATCGATTTTTGTTGTTCTTTATTTTGCTTTTTTTCTTCCTTCCAGTTGTCTTGTTTTTGTTGTGGTTTTGCTTGTGGTTGTTGTTTTGGTTGGACCTTATCTTTATTGGAAGAATTAGAATTATTTTCTTTCAACTTTTTTTTTGCTTCATTTAATTTTTCTTTTGTTTCGTTTTGTAATTTATCATTTTTCACTTCATTTAAATCTTTTTTTGTTTCATTTTCCAATTGATTTTTAACCGTTTGATTACTTTGAATCACGTTTTCATTCGTTTCAACATTCGGTGTCACAGTTGTAGGCATTTGCTCTTTTGAAGTTTCTTTTTTCTCAATTGATTCAGCTTCGTCGTTCGTTGTGGTTTCCGCCTGATTATCTTCAGTTTTTGGCTCAAGCTTCTCCTTCTCTTTTAGCTGCACATATTTCCCCATAGAAATTCCCTGTTGCTGAGCTTTTTCCCTTGTTTCTCTATCTGTTTCAATTGTTTCAACATTCATTTCCTTTTCTTCATAAGAGCTTTGTATCTCTTCAATATTTTCCTCAAGCTTAGAATGTAGCTCCGTATCGTTTTCATTAATAACAGTTGTTATCAAGATTTCTTTCCCTGGATAAACATAGCCATCTAGCTTCGATTGAGTTAATATCGCATCCACGATTTCATCAAATTGCTTTTCCTTCCACTCAGGAAGCTTTTTCATTAATTGCTCGGCATCCTCATTTAACGGATCAAGAGAAATAACTCTAAGCTTATCATCGATACTTACCTCAAAGCTTGGGTTAATATCAATGGACATATAGGCATATACCTTATCATTTTGAATAAACGGTATAGATGTAAAAATGATAACCATAATTGCAATTAAAGATAATGTACCTATTTTAGCTCTTTTGGAATCGAAATAGCTCATGATATTCCGCTTTTTCGATTTTATATAATTTGCTCTTGTAACCGCTTGTTCGCTCTCATCTAGAGCGGGAAAAAAAGCTATTTCTTCCCCTAACTCATATTGACCGTTTTTATTAACAGTATTTACAAATTGCCCATCTGGGGTGAGCAGTGTTACAAAGTCATCATTTAATTCTACGACGACCCCTTTTTTCATGGATGGAGCACCCCTTTTAAATAATCTTTTAAATAGACGAAATCCCCTGATAGAATGATGGCCATAGCTATGATGTATTTTCTATTTCTTTCAATGGTCTTTCTACTAACTGAAACCTTCGCTTCTAATTGCTTTACAGGTAATTGCTTTTTGTTAAATAAATAATTCCTTAACTCTTCATCTTCCATTAATTGAACAGCAACCTGAATAGCATTTTGACGTGCATCATAGTGCTTTGGTGATTGCTCGACAATATCTTTAACCGTTAAATTAAATTCACTTAAGCAATGTTGTAAATAGGTAATTTCTTCTCGCCTATGCTCCTGCTCCAGTTGTTTTTGAAAATCTTCTAATGACAAATCAGATTCTATTTTACTTTGTGAATAATCTCCTTCTTCATGCTCTTGTAGCTCAAAGTGGATTGTTGTCGGAGTACGTGCCTCTTTACGAATATAATCAATGACCTTACGTTTAATCACCAATTCAGCAAAGGCAAACAACGAACTCCCTTTATCAATAGAATATTTATCAATTGCATCATTAAATGCAATAAGTCCAATACTAAACTCATCGTCATTTTCACGAATATATCGTTTACAGACAGATGATACTGTTTTCGCAACAAATGGTTTATATTGTTCAATAATTTGATTTCGTAATTCATGATCCCCTTTTTGAATAAGAAATACTTTCTCTTCAAGGGATTGCTTTTTCTTACCTAGTCTAAACAAAAGGCTAAGCATCACTAGGTTCACCTCTGTTTCCCCATATTACCTAGTATATAATAACTAAATTATATATGGAGCGCAAAGGAAGAAATATGAAGCAATCTTTCTATTATTCGACGAAAAAACGACAAATATTACAAAAACACAGACTAAAGACCTACTTTGATAAAAGTGAATTTTGACGGATCCTATCTAATTTTTCCGTTTACAACCTATCCTAATAATTATTATAAATCCTATCCCTCCTTCAATTCCATGGAAAGAGTTTTTTATTCTTTACTAAAGGTTTCGACCGCATTTCATTTCTTTAGGGCGTTGCTAAAAAAATAAATAAAAAACTCGAAGATAATGAAATAGACCTATTATTTGTTACATATTTGACACGAAACTTCGCAAATTTACGATTATACATAAAAAAGAGGGACTGTCCCCATCACCTATAATGGGTCAGTCCCTGCTTCATCTTTATTTATTTTATTGGTTTTCAGCCTTCTTTAACACCGGTTTTTCTTCTTCTAATTCTGTTTCATTTTTAGTAAGGAACCAGCCTCCAACTGCAATTAAAGCTAATACTATCCAGAAAATAAGCTTCCAAGTAGCTGATTCGATAAAATGCTTTGAAACTAAGTCAATATCTGGATGTGCTAACGTATATAGTGCTAATTTTACTCCAACCCAGCCAACGATCATAAAAGCAGCAGTTTCAAGACTTGGCTTTTTCTTAAGCAGTTTTACGAAATAAGTTGCTGCAAATCTCATAATTATAACTCCGATAATACCACCAGCTAAAATGACAAGGAACTGCCCGCCATCTAAACCACCTATAACCGGAAGATTTGTTGCAGGTAATGTAACAGCTAACGCAACTGCAGCTAATATCGAATCAACTGCAAATGCAAGGTCAGCAAGCTCCACTTTTATAACAGTGCCCCAAAATCCTGACTGCTTTTTCACTTTCTCTTTATGCTCCGACTTTTTAAACAGGTATTTTTTTAATAAATGATTGATTGAGATATAAAGCAGATAGATGGCACCAATTGCTTGAAGCTGCCATACATTTACTAAAAATGAGATAATAAATAATGCCCCAAATCGTAAAATAACGGCTCCTGCCAATCCATAAAATAACGCTTTTTTCCTTTGTTCTTCAGGTAAATGCTTCACCATAACTGCCATAACAAGTGCGTTATCAGCAGCTAAAATCCCCTCAAGTCCGACGAGAACAAGTAATACCCATCCATACTCTAGCAATAATGTAAGATCCATTTTTCTCCTCCTATGCTTATGATTAGTGTTTTCCTCTCTAATCCATTGACAGCAATAGGAAATAAAAAAGACCCTTGCCATCAATGGCAAAGGTCTTGCTAAGCATGGTTTAAAATTCCGTTCATGCCAACAAAGCCGATGGATACGATCCATGAAATGACGACTTTGTTTTCAGGTTACCCTGAACGCTACTCCCCTTTGAAAAGAAGAATATGAAGTTAACTTAATAATAAGTTGTATGTATGTAAAATGTCAATAGGTTATTTTACAGATGCTTTGTTACCTCTAAATTTTATAATTAGCTTATACAATACAAATAAAACTAAAACTCCTATACCGATAGGAAGAATATACGTATTAGCTAATTCACCGACATCCTTCCATCTGTCCCCTAGCTTAAGCCCGAGAAACACATAAATAAACGTTATCGGAAGCATTGCAAGAAATGTATATATTGAAAAAATCCATACATTCATTTTTGCCATTCCACATGGAATAGAAATAAGCGTGCGAACACCTGGGAGAAACCTTGCCGTAAATGCAACCATTCCTCCGTTTTTCTCAAAAAACTCATCCGCTTTTGATAGCTTTTCTTCATTAATAAAAAAGTACTTTCCATACTTGAGAATAAAAGGACGTCCCCCAAAACGGCCTAAAGCATACAGGGTTAAAGGACCAAATGTTCCGCCAACTGTACCTGCTAAAACCGTTCCAAAAAGCGTCATATCACCTTGATATACCCAATAGCCAGCTAAAGGTAAAACAATTTCCGCTGGAACAAATTCTATCGTTAATGCGAGCATGATCCCTAAATAGGATAGCTCTTTAAAATTTTCCACTATCGTTAATATTAACTCATCCAAAAACAATCACCTAATTCACGCAAAATAGTTCTACAAGTAAATATATTACACATATTCATGTATACAGACAACCATTGATTTAATTGTCCTAATCAATTGAGAGGATTTTAGAATGGCCAAAAAACACCTAATCGTAGATGAAGCCTCGCAAATTTGCAGCCATTTAATTACAGATAATGGATTTTTTTAAGCTACTAAACTTATCAAAGTTGTATCGTGATAGACACCCTACGTATGGGTGAACCAGTTATTTTATTTGCGATTAAAATACTGAAGGGGGAATTTATATGGATTGGCTCGAAGCTTTAATTTTAGGTATTATACAAGGATTAACAGAATTTATTCCGATTAGCAGCACAGGTCACCTTTATCTTGGACGTACACTTTTTGGCTTAAATGAAGCTGGTCTATACCTTGATACGATGCTTCATATTGGGACACTTATCGCACTTGTTGTATTTTATAAGGACATGTTATTAAGCATGATTAAAGAGCCATTTAGTCGCTTAACCGCTTTACTTGTCGTTGGCACTATACCAGCTGTCATTGCCGGTGTTTTATTCAGTGATTTTTTTGAGGAAATTTCTGAAACAGGTGTTACGATTGGATGGGAATTCCTCATTACAGGATTATTTTTATGGTTTGCCGATTCTATTAAGAATGGCGCTAAAAAAGTAGAAAATCTTTCTCTTTATGATTCATTTTTTATCGGGAGCTTTCAAGCATTCGCTATTTTCCCTGCTATTTCAAGGTCAGGCATGACAATTGTAGGTGCTTTAATTCGAAAAATGGACAAAGAGGCAGCAGCATACTTTTCCTTCTTACTTTCAATCCCTGCTATATGCGGAGGCGTCATTTTCCAGTTGAAAGATGTATTGACAGGAGATGTCCCACAAATAAGCTTCGTCTCCATGCTAATAGCAACATTAGCCTCTGCCTTTTTTGGCTATATTGCAGTTCGCTTTATGATTTCCTTCGTAAAAAAACAATCGTTAAAACTTTTTGCCGTATATGTCTGGATCCTTGGCATCCTTATCATCTTTCTACAGCAGCTATCCATTATTTAAAAATGGTACGTTTTTCATTACATGAGATTGAAGTTCGAAACAGAACCTATGGATAAGACTATGAATGAAGGCAGGGAATTTTATGCATACAATGTGGAAAGGCTCGATTAGTTTCGGACTTGTGAATATTCCTATTAAGCTTTATGCAGCAACAGAGGATAAAGATATAAAGCTTCGAACCCTTCATAAAAAATGCCATACTCCCATTCAATATGAAAAAAAATGCCCCAACTGTGATGAAGAAGTAAAAAATGATGAAATCGTCAAGGGCTATGAATATGTAAAAGGGAAATATGTAGTATTAACTGATGAAGAGCTTCAGGAGCTAAAGGAGGAGCATGAGGATAAAACTGTTGAAATCATTGATTTTGTAAAAATGGAAGATATCGATCCAATTTATTTTAGCCGTTCGTATTTTATTGGACCTGGCGAAAATGGCGGGAAGGCATATGGCTTGCTTCGTGAAGCATTAAAACAATCGGGAAAAATTGGTGTAGCGGAAATTACAATTCGCTCTAAGCAGCAGCTTGCCATGGTACGCGTTTATCAAAACTGCATCGTCATGGAAACAGTCCATTATCCAGATGAAGTCAGAAATGTTAAAGAGGTCCCAAGCGTTCCTGAACAGGTCGAAGTTGGTGCAAAGGAATTAGAAACAGCCATTATGTTAATTGACCAACTGACAACGACATTTGATCCTGAAAAATACAAGGACGACTATCGCCTTGCCCTTCAAGATTTAATTGAACGAAAAGTCAATCAGGATGAAGGAAAAACACCAACAGAAGCGGCGCCAAGACAAAATGTCGTCGATTTAATGAGCGCACTCCAAGCAAGTATCCAGAAAACAAAAAAACCAGCCACTAAAACAAAAGGAAAGCCAGCTAAACCTAAAACAGCAGTCGGCGAAACAACTTCAACACCCCCGAACCCAGCCGCCCCTCCTGCTACAGCTAAAAAAACAAAAACCGTTCGTAAAAAGGCGTAAATAAATGGGGTCAGTCCCCATGGGGACTGACCCCATTTAAAAAGCTTGAGCAAGCGAAAGCTAGCTCAAGCTTTATTTGATTATTATTTATTTTTCAATCTTCACTCTTCTTCTTTGTATAAAAACTAATATCCCACCTGTAATGAAAACAACCACACCAACCAAAATCCAATTGTAATTAGTCGTCGCAGTTGAAGGAAGCTCCTCACCTGATTTCGCAACAGGTCCAGCTACTGGTCTATCCTTAACGTCTGGCCCCGGTCCTTTGTTGGGGTCTGACCCCAGTTGTTTATCTGGGTCTGACCCCTCTCCTTTATCTGCGTCTGGCTCTGTTCCTTTATCTGGGTCTGACCCCTCCCCTTTATCTGCGTCTGGCCCTGTTCCTTTATCTGGGTCTAACCCCTCCCCTTTATCTGGGTCTGGCCCCTCTCCTTTATCTGGGTCTGGCCCCGGATCTGGATTAGGTGTTGTTTCGTTGACGAGGATGACTGTGCCACCGTTGTTATTTGATGGAATGGTGATTGTGACTTCATTGTTTTTGTTAACTGTATATTTTTTATTGTTATATAGGTCTGTAAGCTTTGTATTTACTGGAAAATCCACAGAGATTGTTGCTTCTTTATCAGCTTTTGTTGTATTTAATCCTACTAGGACTTGCTCATCGTTGTATTCTCTTGAAAAGACAAGGTAGTCTTCTTCATTACCTCCAGCAACCTTTTCGCGATTACCTTTAGAAAATACTTTTGAATAATCAGCACGAATGTTCAGTAATGTCGCATAATGGTCGTGAAGATCCACTGCCTTTTCGTCTTTCGTTTCAAGAAGCTCCCATGGCATATCTTCGCGGTTTTGGCCAAACTTTAATACTGTTTCGCCTTCCTTCTCCCAATCTGCCTTACCAGAGTTCCCTAATTCCTCACCATAATAAATAACTGGCTGCCCTTTAGCTGTAATTTGTAGCGCTGATGCTAGTTTTAATTTTCCAACATCTCCATTTACATACTCTGTTAAAAAACCATTTTGGTCATGACTACTTAAAAATTGTCCCATAGTAGCAGAATTACTTAAAAATTCATTTCGTTTCTGTAAATATTCCTCAACTTGGTCAATGTCACCGTTAACAAATGCTTTTGCTTTTTCTTTAAACTCAAAGTCTAACAGCGAATCCATTTGACCTGTCCCTAAATAGCCGCCATCATTCGTAATACCTGCTCCCCAATATTCACCAATCATTTTAAAATTCGGGTTCATTTTTGTTACTTCATTTTTTAACGCTTGCCATGTAGCTGGCTCAACATGCTTCACTGTATCAATTCGGAAAAAGTCAATCGTGTCTCCTCGGTCAGTTTTAGCCTTTTCTAGCCATGCCGTTTGCCAAGCAATGATTTTTTGCCTTACCTCTGGATTTTCTGTTTTAAAATCAGGAAGATTATCTAATTCTCCACGAACCGTTGGATCTTCATCAACCGTTCTAAACATCCCATTCAAGCTTGCGATTTCTTCTTCAGTTGGCAGGTTATTAGCATCTGCTTTCCAAGCTTCGTTAAACTCACCGTCCATACCATATCCAGCATGATTGACAACAACATCGAGCATAATCTTAATACCGCGATCATGTGCTTTTTCAATCAATTGTTGGAATGTTTCAATATCACCTAAATGCTCATCTAATTTGGTAAAGTCTTTTGCCCAATAGCCATGATAGCCATATTGCTTTGCTGCAAGACCATCTGCTGTGTTAAAATCTAATCCCTTATTAAAATCAATATTGTCAACAACAGGTGTAATCCAAATTGTATTAATTCCAAGGTCATCTAAATAGTCAAGCTTATCGATAATTCCTTGGAAATCACCTCCATGATATGCTTCAGCATGTGATGGATCATATTCCGCCCCGCCATTATTCGTTGGATCTCCATCTTTGAAACGGTCGGTTAGCATAAAGTAAATTCTCGCTTCATCCCAATCAAAGGCTAACTCATCACCAACTGCCTGTTTCGCTTTAACTGTTAGCTTTACTGTTTTCGTATGTGAATTTCCGAACTCGTCAATGATTGTTATCTTAAGCTCCTTCTCACCGGCTGTTACAGACTCATTGGCTCCAATCGAAATAGCCCCAACAGTTGGGTCAATATTCACTTTCTCTTTTCCACCGAGTGAAGCTAAGTTCACAAACATTTCTCTAATTCCAACTTGTTCTTTAGATGATGCTTTAACATTTAATACTGTATTTTCATCAAAGTTTATTTCGTTCATACTAAGATTTGCTTCAATTGTTACATCTGGTCGATTATACGTAATCACTGATTTTCCTTCTTTTGTATTTCTCGGGTCTGTTACTTCCGTTGTTTTGCCATCTTTTGTGACAAGGAATGAATATTCATGTGTCCCTTCAGTCAATCCCTCAAGCTTGTATGAAAAATACTCATTTTCCTTGCTATATTCCATAGGATATTCTATACCAGCAATTTTCACTTTCACTTCTTCAATGTCATCCATTTTGTCTTCTTGGAATAATTCATCATCACGATAATAGAACGTTACATCACCGTCTTGGAGGACAGGACCATTAACTGATGGTATCACGGTTTGACCTGGAACTCCTGCCACAACCGTTACCTTTGTCATTAAATCATCTCGATTTATGACAACTTGATGATCATCACTGTCTGGCGAAACTTTAGCTGTATTCCAATCAGTTCCTTTACGGATTAAAAAGCCAATTGATTCTGTTTCAGGAGCAATTTCTACATTTGCAATCGCTGTATCACCCTCAATTGTTGTAAAATCTATCTGGTCATTTTTCACTCCAGTGTTCCAAACCCATACATTCCACGCACCAAAATCCCCAGTAAAATCACCATCAGGTCTTACATATTTAATCCGGACATATCGTTTTACATTTTTCTTAATCGTCATTTCAAAAGAAGCAGAAGCATCGCCTGATCTTGCAGTAATTGTAACAGTTCCAGGCTTCAAGCCCGTTACTTTACCAGTTCCATCAACAGCCGCAACAGATTCATCAGATGACGTCCATGTCACTTTCTGCCCAAACATATTTTGGTCATATTGATCTTTAATTGATGCTGTTAACTGTGTCTCATAGGAAGCAAATACGGAATCATTTCCTGATATTTGAATCTTATTTGGAACTAATTTATCAACAGTTACTTTAATTTCTGCTATTGCATTGCCCGCCTTCGCTGTTATTGTTGCCTCCCCTTTTGCAACAGCAACTACCTTTCCATTCGTAATCTTTGCAACTTTTTCATCTGATGATTGCCAGTTAATTTCTTCCCCTAGCATCACACGACCCTTTTGATCCTTAACATATGCAGATAACCTTTTTGAATCCTCTGGGTTCAAGGCAAGAGTATCAGGATTTACTTCAATGCTTGTCGGCTTTGGCGTATATTCGGCCTCCTGCTGATCGTATAACACCATCATCGAAAGACCTTCAACAGTTACTTTAGCTCCATTTACAACTCGGATTGTTTCAGTTCCTGCTGCAGTATGATCGACAACAACATTCCAATTTCCATTGTGCGGTAAAGATATATCTTTTGCCTCTTTGTTTGCATTATAAATAACAACAATATTTTTCCACTTATCATGATTAGCATAATCTGCTAATTGATAGGCAACAATGTTATCATTTTGTTTAAAAACGTTAAGATGTTTTTCTATCTCCTCTTTCTCATCCATTTTAAAGGCTGAATGAGATTTTCTTAATTCAATTAAACCTTTGTAATACTGAAAAACAGGTTGATATTCATCCTTTAGTTCCCAGCGAATTTGGTTAATACTATCGGGGCTCTTATAGCTATTGTGTTCACCATATTTACTTCTAAGCATTTCCTCTCCTGCATGTAAAAACGGAACACCTTGAGCTGTTAAGACGATACCATTAGCTAGTAAACTACGTTTTACCCATTCATTGTCTAAAACATTATCCTCTGTTATGACAGCATGTGGATCATACGATGGATCATCATGCTGACTGTCTTTTCCTGCAACTCTCATTAGCTTATCCCATAGATTTAAATTATCATGTGCTGTGACGTAATTAATAGATTCAGAGGAACGATTTGTAAAATCATTTGTTGCTCCTTCTATCCCTTTTACAAGATCAGCCTCTTTACCAGATGCGCCTGTCGCAAAGCCTGTGCCTGCACCATCACTGTCACCTTTAATTGCTCCACGGATATTATCATTAAAAACTGCATATCCTTGGTCTTTTTGCGAGCCTTTCACATTTTGTAATGCAGCTGGTAGACTTGAGGAACCGCCAGTCCATGGTTCCCCGTAAATCAACATATTCGGGTCAACCTGCTCTTTTAATTCCGTTGTGATTTCTTTCATTGTCTGTTTATCAATCAAACCCATTAAATCAAAGCGAAATCCATCAATCCCATATTCATTTGCCCAATAGTGGACAGAATCTTTAATAAATTTTCTTACCATTGGTCGTTCTGACGCAACTTCATTTCCGGTACCAGACCCATTTGTAATCTTTCCATAATCATCAGTACGGTAGTAATAACCTGGGACAATTAAATCGAATGGAGAACCACCTTCTAATTGTGTTGCTTCATTCATGTATGTATGGTTGTAGACAACATCCATCACGACACGAATCCCATGGTTATGAAGAGCTTGGACCATTTGCTTGTATTCTTTTATTCTACTAACTGGATCTTGTGGCTTTGTAGAATAAGAGCCTTCCGGAACATTAAAATGAACCGGATCATACCCCCAATTAAATTTAGCCTCTAAAGAATTTGGATCATCGACAGTCAATTCATTAACTGAACCAAAATCATAAGTTGGGAGTAAATGCACATAGTTAACTCCTAATTCCTTTAACGAATCAATCCCTGTTTTTACACCATTTGGACCTGTTGTACCTGTCTCAGTAAATGCCAAATATTTCCCTTTCTGTTTTATTCCTGAATTAGCATCAATCGAAAAATCTCTAACATGCAATTCATAAATGATTGCATCATTTTCTGAGACAACAGCAGGTTTATTAAACGGATCAAAGCCTTCAGGATTCGTGCTCGCTAAATCAACAACAACAGATCTTTGACCGTTCGCAGATGTTGAACGCGCATAAGGATCTACCGCATAATTGACTGTTCCATCTGCAAACTCAACTTTATACATATAATATTTATTTTTTAAATTCTCATTTACTTCAATTGACCATACACCATTTGGAGCTCTATCCATCTCCGTTTCTTGTCCATTTGTATGATCTGTTACGAAAGCGCCTTCATAACTTCCTGCATTATCATAAACTGCTAGACTGACTTTCGAAGCTGTTGGAGCCCAAAGTTTAAACGTAGTTTTCGTCGGGGTATACGTATACCCTAAATCATCTCCATCATAATAAAACTGCTCATGATTTAATATATTTCGCATAATAACCTTTGTTCCTAAAGAGTCACCTATACTCACCTCATAGATTTTTTGTACATCTATGTCTTCTTCTTTATCTACTATTAACTTTACCCTATGTTCATCAATTGTTTGAACTGTTGTTTTTATCGTCTTATTAGCCTCTTTATCTACTAAAGTGAAACGTTGATTTTCAAAAGGTTTATTTGTTGTAACAAGAATTTCATTTTTTGCATCCATTAATGCTGATTGAACTGTAATTGGTTGTGGGGAATCAATTGTAAATACTGAATTTCCGTTATTTTCTTTATCGTTTAACGGATCAGTCGTCGACTTATCCCAGCTACGGTTGTTAAGAAGAAATTTGTATTCATATGTGCCGGGTTTTAAGTCGGATAGCGTAGTCGAAAAAACTCCATTCTTTTCTGTCATTTCTACAGCAGAAGCTACATCCCAATTATTGAAACTACCAATGAGATAAACTGCTGTTTCACTTGACTTTTTATAATGAAATGTAATTGTCCCGTCCTCATGAATAACAGGGCTCGTTAATTTCTCAATCGTAAAAACAGAGTTCCCATCCTTCGTATTTGGATTCAGTGGGTCTGTTGTCGATTCATTCCAATTTCGATTGTTTTGGATAAATTTATACTGATATTCTCCTGCCTCCAATTCAGGTAGCGTAATGGAAAATACCCCATCTTTTTCAGTCATTTCATATGCTTTCGATAAATCCCAATCTACGAAACTTCCAATTAAATAAAGATTACTTTCACCATTACTAGCATAATTGAAGGTAACACTTCCATCTCCGTTAATAACTGGACTATGAATCTCAATTAATTCGTTTCCTATAGAAACAAGTGAATTGCCATTTCTACTATTTGGATTAGAAGGGTCTGTTAGCCATTTGCCGTCAACTATAAACTTGTATTCATAGGTTCCAGTAGGTAATTCCTTTATTATTTCCCAGATTCCTTCTTCCTTTTCCGTTAAAGCTAATGCTCCTGCCTCCCAATCTGTAAAACTCCCAGCAACTTTTACAGATGTTGCTTCCCCTTCATAACGAAACGTTACATGCCCATCACGAACCTCTGGACTTTTTACTTCAGCGTTAACAATTGAAAAAGGATATGCGCCTGTAAATACTTGAAGAAGCAATGTAATGACCATTAGAAACGATAACACCTTTAACACTTTTTTACTCAAAAATCTCCCTCCTTTGACATAATTAAATTCAGGAAAACGTTTGCACAAAAATAGTATAAAAGAGAATAGCAAACTTGAGATATCTCTAATTTTAAATAGTGAAAGCGTTTTCCCTATTCATAATTAGAATATCATCATCATATTTAATAAGCAATAGTTAACCCATTTCAAATTTAGGAAGATTATTAGCTTTTAAACACATTCTCCATACATCCCTTTACTTTGACATACAAACCATTCATATGTTAGAATCCTCCATATTTATAGAGTGAACCCGAGTATATAGCAATATAGAATAGGAGAGATACGATGAAGACATATTCTATTAGTGAAGCAGCAACCGAATTACATGTCACAGCATATACATTGCGTTACTATGATAAGGAAGGGCTATTACCTTTTGTTGAACGTACACCAAGTGGCCAACGTTTTTTTAAAGAATCCGATATTGCCGCTTTAAAGGTCATTGAATGTTTGAAATCCACTGGTATGCAAATTAAGGAAATAAAGACCTTCATTGATTGGTGTACTGAAGGAGATAGGACATTACAACAAAGATTCGACATGTTTATGGAAAGAAAAGCTACGGTAGAAAAACAAATGGAAGAACTAAAAAAAACAATGGAGCTTATTGATCATAAATGTTTATACTACAAAACGGCGTTAGATGCCGGAACCGAGGAAATTCATAAAAATGGAAAAATAGAAATTCCTGTTACTAACTAATAGAAGAGCCACCTTTTTTTATTAAAATAAAGGTGGCTCTTCCCTTTTTTATTCATAATCAATTATATGACAAAACTAATGGTATCTCACCTGATCGAGTTGCCAATGTCGTAGCATTCGCGATTGATCAGCCTGAAGATACTAATGTCAATGAGTTTACAATTGGACCAACAAATCAACCTTGGTAATAACTATAAACTAAGAATTATTCATTATCTAAAGCTTAGCTGTTGAGAAAATCTCGACAGCATTTTAATTTTTTTCATTATTCTCTTAACCATCTTCCATCTATTCTTTAAATACTATCCAAAATAAACTCTCAAATTAATCAATCTAAAAGTATGTATCCACATAAGGTTCATACAGCCATTCATCGAAATTAAATAATAGATACAACTAAAGTGAATGTTACACTTCCTTATATGGTAATAATATGAAACATAAGGAGGGGTTAAACACATGGAAAATACAGCAATATTTTTAGACAGAGATGGAGTCATAAACGAAGTCCTAACTAAAAGAGTTAAATTTGTAAATAAACCCTCTCAGCTTCATTTTTTACCAGGTGTTCCTGAAGCAATTAAGAAATTGAATGAAGTTTTTGATTATGTTTTGTGTGTCACAAACCAAGGAGGTATTGGTCTTAACTTCCTCCGTGAATCTCAGCTACATGCCATACATGACCATATGATAAGTGAATTGAAAAAAAGAGGGGCATTCATTCATGATGTTGCATATTGCCCTCATAAACCGAAGGCAGGCTGTGAGTGCCGTAAACCTCAGCCAAAAATGTTAATCGACATGGCTAATAAATATAACATTGATCTTAGTCGTTCCTATATGGTGGGAGATAATTATACTGATATACAGGCTGGGAAAAAAGCAGGAACAAAAGGAGTTTTTATAGGAGAAAGTGAGTCACTTGCAGATGCAGTTTTTCCTGATTTATTAAGTGCTACAGATTGGATCATCAAGGATTCTAAAAATTCCTCCTTCCAGGAATGATTCAATGCTAGATTTCTTTATAGCTTTCTGCATAAAGTTGCATCTATATCCAAATGATATCAATAGAATAAGTCACATTTAAGTTAGAAAAAAGCATCCTATAATTCCTTCCCATGTACCCTTAGCCATCAGTCAAGCTTTAGTTGATCGAGCTAGATAAAACTTAGTCCAATAATAGATTTTTATCGATAATTAAAGGATGAATCACGATGAAACCTATGCTACCTACACTACATCAGGAAATACCCACTGGTTCTGATTGGGTTTATGAAACGAAATATGATGGATTTCGCGCCATCCTTACAATACAAGAAAGCTCGATAAGCTTAATGAGTCGAAATGAGAAGCCACTTCACAACCAATTCCCGGAAATTATCAATGAGGCAACAAATATTCGTGAGCAATTACACCCTTTTTTACCAATCACTTTCGATGGAGAAATCGTTTTTCTTACATCCAAACATTTTTCTAACTTTGAGCAATTACAAATAAGAGGACGTTTAAAAAGCAGTGAAAAAATAAAAGAGGCTCAAGCTAAATTTCAATGTAAATATGCTGCATTTGATTTACTTGAGGTGAATGGTCAGCCGATAACAAACGAAACATATATTGAGAGAAAAGAAAAACTTAAAAATATTTTACAAAAGATTCATGCTCCAATGGAAACAGATCCTGCCACAACACATTTAATTCAATATGTCCCATTT
>NZ_CADEPK010000449.1 GCF_902829255.1 Metabacillus niabensis
GGGTGGAACCACGGGTATAACTCTCGTCCCTACATTTTGTAGAGACGGGAGTTTTTTAATTTTCAGAAATAATGAAGTTTATTTTCTATTTTCTAATTTGTAAACATTTGTGGGTTAATGCCAGCAGATTCCTGCTTCAAGAAGAGTTTTATTATAGGGAGCTTTCTTAGAAGTAATGCGACGAGGAGACTTCGTAACTGCCTGAAGAAGTGAACGTATCAGCTAACAATAAAAAAAGCTTCTTAAAAGCTTAATATAGCTAATGCTTTTACATAATTGCGTATTAGATTCATCTGTATAAAGTAATCTTCTAAATTTGTTTCGTTTAGTCATTTTAAAGCGTGAGAATACAAATGTCGGTTTTTTCACGAACAATTAATAGGTATTGAACGAATCTTAAAAGTGTGAAAGTAAGATGTTTTGCTTTTTAGAATTGGAGGAGAAAGTTATGTCATTCCAGATTCCTAGAGGAACACAGGATATTTTACCTGGAGAGGTTGAAAAGTGGCAGTTTATTGAAAAAACTGCAAGAGATTTATGTGAAAGATATCAGTATAAGGAAATTCGAACACCGATATTTGAGCATACAGAATTATTTGCAAGAGGTGTTGGTGAAAGTACAGATATTGTTCAAAAGGAAATGTATACTTTTCTTGATCGAAAAGGCAGAAGTATTACATTGAGACCAGAAGGGACAGCGTCAACTGTACGTGCTTTTGTAGAGAAAAAGCTTTATGCTAACCCATCACAACCAACAAAACTATATTATATTGGTCCAATGTTTCGATATGAGCGCCCACAAACAGGAAGATTCCGCCAATTTGTTCAGTTTGGAATCGAAGCACTTGGAAGTAATGACCCTGCTATTGATGCGGAGGTCATCTCACTTGCGATGTCGCTTTATCAAACTCTAGGCTTAAAAAGTCTTAAACTCGTAATAAATAGTTTAGGGGATGCAGAAAGTCGTATAGCACATCGTGAAGCGTTAATCGCGCACTTTGAACCGAGAATAGGAGAGTTTTGTTCTGACTGTCAAAAGCGATTACAGCAAAATCCTCTACGTATATTAGATTGTAAAAAAGATCATGACCATGAATTAATGGCATCGGCCCCATCGATTCTTGAATATTTAAATGATGAATCAAAAGCTTATTTTAATAAGGTTCAACAATATTTAACATCAAATGGAATCGATTTTGAAGTCGATCCAGGGCTTGTGAGAGGATTAGATTATTACAATCATACCGCCTTTGAAATTATGAGTAATGCTGAAGGATTTGGAGCGATTACAACTTTATGTGGTGGCGGAAGGTATAACGGCCTTGCTAAGGAAATCGGCGGTCCAGAGACTCCTGGTATCGGTTTTGCATTAAGTATTGAAAGACTTTTAGCTGCGCTTGATGCTGAAGGAGTTAGCCTCCCTATTTCCTCATCAATTGACTGTTATTTAGTTGCGATGGGAGAGGCTGCAAAGGATAGAACAGTTTCATTGCTTTTTGAAATGAGAAAAGCCGGTTTAAAAGCTGAAAAAGATTATGAGGACAAAAAGGTAAAAGCTCAATTTAAAGCAGCTGATCGTCATCAAGCTAAATATGTTGCTGTTTTAGGTGAAGATGAGCTTGTGAAAAATGTTATCTCTGTGAAAAATATGGAAACAGGAACACAGGAAGAGGTTCCAATTGATGGTGTAATTGAATATTTGAAGCAACAACGTAATTAAAGGAAAAATCAATTATTTTATATATACAAAAGGAGAGGGTTATATGTTCGGTCGTACATATTACTGTGGTGAAGTACCAGAGTCTGCTATTGGTGAGAAGGTTGTATTAAAAGGATGGGTTGCGAAGCGTCGTGATTTAGGTGGGGTTATTTTTATTGATCTTCGTGATCGTTCGGGTGTTGTTCAAGTTGTTTTTAATCCAGAAATTTCTGAGGAAGCTTTAGCAATTGCAGAAAGAGTTCGTAGTGAATACGTTCTTGATATTACTGGTAAAGTTGTTGAACGTGATGAAGAAACTATTAATCCGAATATACCTACTGGTAAAATTGAGGTTCTTGTTGAAAGTGTAACAATCATTAACGCAGCGAAAAACCCACCATTTCTAATTGAAGATAAATCAGATGAAGTTTCAGAGGATGTTCGCTTAAAATATCGCTATTTAGATTTAAGAAGACCTGCATTGTTTAATACGATTAAAATGCGTCATGAAGTTACAAGATCTATGCGCAATTTTTTAGATGAGAATGGTTTTCTTGATATTGAAACACCAATCTTAACTAAAAGTACTCCAGAAGGTGCTCGTGATTATTTAGTTCCAAGCCGTGTACATGAAGGTGAATTTTACGCATTGCCACAATCACCACAAATCTTTAAGCAACTCTTAATGGTTTCTGGATTTGATAAGTATTATCAAGTAGCGCGCTGCTTCCGTGATGAGGATTTACGTGCGGATAGACAACCTGAATTTACTCAAATTGATATTGAGGCTTCATTTATGAGTCAAGATGATATTATGACAATGACAGAACAAATGATGGCAAGAATCATGAGGGAAACAAAGGGCATTGAGGTTGAACTTCCATTCCAAAGAATGTCATATGAAGAAGCAATGGGACGATTCGGTTCAGATAAACCAGATACCCGCTTTGGATTAGAATTAGTTGATGTTGGTGAAATTGTAAAAGATAGTGGTCTAAAAGTATTTAGTACGGTTGTAGCAAATGGTGGTCAAGTGAAATCGATTAATGTTAAAGGTGCTGCTGATAGATATTCTCGAAAAGATATGGATGCATTAGCAGAATTTGTAGCTCCATATGGTGCTAAAGGGTTAGCTTGGTTAAAGGTTGAAGAGGATGGCTTAAAAGGACCAATTATTAAATTCTTTACAGAAGAAGAGCAAAACCAATTAGTAAAAACGATGGAAGCATCAGTCGGTGACTTACTTGTTTTTGTTGCTGATAAGAAAAAGGTTGTAGCCGATGCACTAGGAGCATTACGCTTAAAGCTTGGAAAAGAGCTTGAGTTGATTGATGAAACAAAATATAATTTCCTCTGGGTTGTAGACTGGCCATTATTAGAATATGATGAAGCGACAAAACGTTATTATGCTGCACATCATCCTTTCACAATGCCTGCTCGTGAGGATTTAGATTTATTCGAGACAGATCCAGCTAGCATGAAAGCACAGGCTTATGACATTGTTCTAAATGGATATGAATTAGGTGGCGGTTCAATCCGTATTTTCGAAAAAGATATCCAAGAAAAAATGTTTAAGCTATTAGGCTTTACACAGGAAGAAGCGTATGAACAATTTGGATTCTTACTTGATGCGTTTGAATACGGTACACCTCCACATGGTGGAATCGCGTTAGGCTTAGACAGACTTGTTATGTTATTAGCTGGTCGTTCAAATCTAAGAGATACAATTGCTTTCCCGAAAACAGCAAGTGCAAGTGATTTATTAACGAATGCACCAAGTGCTGTAAGTGAAGCACAGCTTGAAGAATTAAATTTAGAGCTTCGCGACCTTTAATGACAGAAAGACCTATTTCACATGATGGAATAGGTCTTTTTCAAGGTAAAAATAGTTTGAGTATTTACTATTGAATTCAAACAATATATATCCTGAGCTATTATAATAAAGAAGTCCCGAACGTGCCGTCGCCGTTTCCCTCGTTTTGAGCCCGCCCTTAGCAGGTGGGTGCTTTATTCCGCGGTTTGTAAGTCCTCGTAATCCGAAATTAGAGGCGTTTACTTTCCGAGGAAACGCAAGCTCCCATAAAAAAAAATGTTAGGTCAAAACTAGGTGTACAACGAACACATCAGGACTATGATTGCGCTTTCATATTTATGAACAAATAATATCATATTAAAAATGTGTTATCAAGTAGTAACAGGTATGTATGATGAGGTGATCATACTACATGTTTAATCATAATTGAAGTGTGAGTAGACAAACGTCAAATTAAACGGAAAGGACTTGCTTTTTCAACAATGTATGTTATATTCTTCTTCAGGTAAAAATACTGTCATTACTCGTATGGCGCAGAAATGAATGATAAATGGAGTGAGTTAGTTTGCTACATCAATTTTCTCGAAATGAATTAGCAATTGGTAAAGAAGGATTAGAAATTCTTAAAAATAGTACGGTAGCTGTATTAGGTGTCGGCGGTGTTGGCTCTTTCTCTGCAGAGGCACTTGCGAGATCTGGAGTTGGAAGAATCGTTTTAGTTGATAAGGATGATGTTGATATTACGAATGTTAATCGACAAATTCATGCCTTGCTTTCAACTATTGGTAAACCAAAAGTTGATTTAATGGAAGCGCGTATAAAAGATATTAACCCTGAATGTGAAGTTATTTCATTAAAGATGTTTTATACTGAAGAAACTTATGAACAGTTCTTTGATTATAAATTGGATTATGTTATCGATGCCTCAGACACGATCGCATATAAAATTCATCTTATGAAAGAGTGTCTAAAGCGGAATATCCCGATTATTTCAAGTATGGGTGCGGCAAATAAAATGGATCCGACGCGATTTCAAGTAGCAGATATTTCGAAAACACATACTGATCCTATTGCAAAGGTTATTCGAACAAGATTACGAAAAGAAGGTATTAGAAAGGGTATTAAGGTTGTCTTTTCAGATGAAAGTCCGATCGTCATTCGTGAAGATATTCGAAAAGAGGTTGGAAATGATGCTGCATCAATAAGAAAAGCAAAAATGCCTCCATCCTCAAACGCTTTTGTTCCTTCCGTAGCTGGTTTAATTATGGGTGGGTACGTTATTTCTGATTTATTAAAGGATATTAAAATTGTTCGTGTAAAAGATGAATAGGAGAAATGGGGAGTAGCTGCAATTATTTTTAGATAGAAAGGTTCACCCGAATTTATTAATTTAATTGTAAAAAGAAGAGGCATGAGAATGCCTCTTCTTTAATGAAGTAATTTTTTATTTTCTAAGGAGTCATCATTAAGTTTGCTTGCCTGCTGAACAATTTTCATAAGTGTGTAATATTTTTTTTCATTTTGTCGCTTCTTTTTAACTAGTTCATTGTACTTCAATTTTAGGCGTTCATTTTTATTCTTAAGGAGTAGATTTTCAGCCTTTAATTTCTGATTTTTTTCTTTCATACTTTGGGAATTAGTTAAATATTCTATACAGTCTTCAATAGTAATATGTTGAATGTCTGGAAGGAATTGTTCCTCTAATTTTGTTTCTGTTAACTTCTTTTGATTATGATTCATTTCAGCAACTTGTAAAGTTTCTTCTTCCTTTATTAAATGACCAACTACATCATGAGTTTTCTCCATTTTATGTTGTTTTGCTTTTTTTATTTCCGTTTCATAATTTCTACGGATTACAGAGTTCCAACGATTACGACAGGCTGCTATCGATCTATTTAATTTTTCTCCTGCTTCAGCATATCCTGAAGCCAAAGTATCTCCGTCTTTTATAGATTTTAACATCGAGTTGGCAAGAATTGCATCTTCCTTTTCAGTCCAAAATCTTGGTTTGTTTATCACGATTCGACAGCTCGCCTCCTCTTTCATTTCAAGAAAGTCTAATGTTATCCTTTCCACAGAATAGTTTTAACTATGCAAACAATTTTACTTAAACGTACTAGCCCTACTTTTTTTGTTGATTCATAAGGTTTTCATAAATTTGACTTAAAGCTAATTCGAATTTGCCAGTCCTTTTTGGTTCGTAATAGACTTTATCCTTTAAATTATCAGGTAAATATTGTTGTTTTACCCATCCATTTTCAAAGTCATGTGGATAGAGATAATCGACGCCTCTTCCTAAAGATTTTGCCCCTTGATAATGAGCATCCTTTAAATGGAGAGGGATTTCTCCTGCTCTTCCTGAACGGATATCAGCTATTGCTCTATCTAATGCTTGGTAGGCACTATTAGATTTTGGAGAGAGACATAATTCAATGACAGCATTAGCGAGCGGAATTCTAGCTTCTGGAAATCCTAATCGCTCTGTTGCTTCAATTGCTGATAGTGTTCTAGGTCCAGCCTGAGGATTAGCAAGTCCAATATCTTCGTAGGCAATGACTAATAACCTGCGATTGATGCTAACAAGATCTCCGGCTTCGATCAATCTTCCTAAATAGTGAAGCGCGGCATTGACATCCGAACCTCTAATTGATTTTTGAAACGCTGAAAGAACATCATAATGAGCATCACCATCTTTATCATGAACAAAGCTCTTTTTTTGAAGACATTCTTCTGCTATCGTAAGATCAATGATTTTTGTACCTTCCTCATTCTCATCAGTAGATATAATTGCTAATTCAAGAGCGTTTAAAGCCGAGCGTACATCGCCACCACAGCTTGTAGCAAAATGGTGAAGAGCCTCATCTGTTAATTCAATTTTTTGCTTGCCAAATCCATTTTCCTCGTCTTGAAGTGCTCGAAGTAAAGCTTGTTTTAAATTTTCTTCATTAAGCGGATGTAGTTCAAAAATTTGACATCTACTGCGTATTGCAGGATTAATTGCATGGTATGGGTTACTTGTAGTTGCTCCAATTAAAATAATTCTTCCGTCTTCCAAATGAGGTAATAGGAAATCTTGTTTTGCTTTGTCAAGTCTATGGACCTCATCAAGGATGAGGATAACCTTTCCAGACATTTTTGCCTCTTCAACAACAATTTCCATATCTTTTTTATTATTAACTACAGCATTTAATTTTCGAAAAGCTGTGTCTGTACTTCCAGCAATCGCTGTGGCAATGGATGTTTTACCTATACCAGGTGGCCCATATAATATCATCGAAGATAAATGCTTTGCTTTAACCATTCTATAGATGATTTTTCCCTTTCCAACAAGATGTTCTTGTCCTATGATATCCTCTAGCTTTTTTGGCCGCATACGAAAGGCAAGTGGTTGCTTCAATGTAGAACACTCCAAACATATAATAAAGATGATAGTAGTTTTTTAAATGATGTGATTTTAATTAGGGCTGTTTTCGTAAGCTTTGTTGCTTTTTCTTAGTTGTTGTGTTTGATTGATTTCCTCGTACAGTACTGCTTCTCTCAGGGGGGATCCTTTAGTGTAAACACTCGCTTAATATTAACCTATCCGCATCCCTCAAGGAGTATCAAACATACGGCAAATCAACCTTTACAAAGCTGAGCTGAAAAAACATTACTTTAGATAAGTACCTAATTAAAAATTATAAAGTAATGGTTCTTGAGAAGTAAAACGATACTTCCCGAGCAAGTTAGTTGGTTTTAATGCCCTTTCCCTTAATAATATGCTATAATGGCTAATGTTCAAAGTATGGAAAGTAGATTTGTGAAATATAGGCTAGTGTTCTTCAGCAAGAATTTCTTCTATATATCGGGGGAGCTCAAATTGAAGAAAAACGATCATGTCATTCAACCAATAGTGACTTGGCTTATTTATTTTATCGGATTACTAATTATGGCATTGGGAATTGTGTTAACGATTAAGGCTAATTTAGGTGTCTCCGCTTGGGACGTCCTTCATATTGGGCTTTATTATCAATTTGGATTAACAATTGGTACATGGTCAATTATAACAGGATTATTTGTTCTGTCTGTTGCTTCATTATTAACAAAAAAAAGACCAAAGCTTGGTGCATTTGTGAATATGGTATCTGTTGGAATATTTATTGATTTGTACTTAATGGTACCTTTTCTGAAAACACCAGTATCAATTTTTGGGAAATTGATTATGCTTCTTATAGGAATTATTATTTTATGCTATGGAATGGGCTTATATATATCTGCAAAACGTGGTACTGGACCTAGAGATAGTTTAATGATTGCATTAGTAAATAAAACTGG
Source organism: Metabacillus niabensis (assembly GCF_902829255.1). GTDB lineage: Bacteria > Bacillota > Bacilli > Bacillales > Bacillaceae > Metabacillus > Metabacillus niabensis. The sequence goes on from NZ_CADEPK010000449.1 coordinate 7,827, forward strand.
GAAATCTATTACATTTATTAGAGGAACCATTGAAGTCATTGTGTTATTTTTTGGATGGTTGTTAGGTGGTCCGGTCTTTATTGGAACAATTATTGCTACTGCAACAATTGGTTATGTAGCAGGATTTATGATTCCTTACTGTGATAAATGGATAGCAGGTTTAATGCTAAAGCTTTCCAGTAATAATAGGAATTTTCATGACACAAGCTTTTTAGAAAGAAAATTATAGGGGTGCTAGTATGAAAATATCAACAAAAGGTCGATATGGTTTAACAATTATGATTGAGTTAGCAAAAAAACATGGAGAAGGTCCGACTTCCTTGAAAAGTATTGCTCAAGCACATAATCTATCTGAGCATTATTTAGAACAACTTATTGCTCCTTTGCGTAATGCGAGACTTGTTAAAAGTATTCGTGGGGCTTACGGTGGTTATATTTTAGGTGATGAACCGGCAAATATAACATCAGGGGATATAATTAGAGTATTGGAAGGTCCGATTAGCCCAGTTGAGGTGCTAGAGGATGAGGAACCAGCGAAAAGACAATTATGGATTAAAATACGAGATGCAGTAGTTGATGTTATTGATAATACAACTCTTGAAGATTTAGCTAGTTATACAGAAGGCGGAGAACAAGAGCCATATATGTTCTATATTTAATCAAAAGCAAAATACTTGTTAAGAAATTAACAAATAACTAAAATAAATGGGAAGCTTGACGATTTATTATTAGTGCATCCTGATTAAAAGAAAGGAGGAGTTGCTCAGGTGAAAAGAATTTATCTGGATCATGCTGCAACATCCCCGCTTCATCCAGAAGTAGCAGAAAAAATGCTCCCAATTATGTTAGAACACTTCGGCAATCCTTCAAGTATCCATTCATTTGGCAGAGATGCCCGCCGTATACTCGATGAATCTAGAAGAAATCTCGCATTGAAAATTGGTGCAACATCATCTGAAATCATCTTTACAAGTGGTGGTACAGAGGCAGATAACCTTGCGATTATTGGAACTGCATTAGCTCATTCCAATAAAGGAAATCATATTATAACAACTGAAATTGAGCATCATGCGGTTTTACGTGCTTGCGAATACCTTGAAAGTATAGGGTATGATGTTACTTATTTACCAGTTAATGATCAAGGAATCATATCTGTTGATGATGTTAAAAAGCATTTAACTGATCAAACAATCCTTGTCACAATAATGTATGGAAACAATGAAGTAGGTGCAATACAACCAATAAAAGAAATCTCCAAGTTATTAGAGTCTCATCAAGCATTTTTCCATACTGATGCAGTTCAAGCATTTGGAATTGAACCAATAAATGTAAAAGAACTAGGTGTAGATTTATTATCTGTTTCAGCACATAAAATTAATGGCCCAAAAGGTGTTGGTTTTCTTTATGCGAAATCAGGTATTAAATTAAAACCGACTTTATATGGCGGTGAGCAAGAATTAAAACGAAGAGCGGGAACAGAGAACGTACCAGGTATTTACGGCTTTAGTCTTGCTGCTGAACTTAGTTTGAAAAATCTTGAACAAAAAAGGGAAGTCTTCCTTTCATATAAAAAAGAAATGATATCGGTTTTCGATGAATATCAGCTCGAGTATGAAGTAAACGGTTTGCTAAATGGTTTACCACACGTATTCAATGTGTACTTTCCGAAGACGCATATTGAATCATTACTTGTTAATCTAGATTTAGCAGGTATTGCTGCATCAAGCGGTTCTGCATGTACTGCAGGCTCTGTTGATCCGTCACATGTATTAGTTTCAATGTTCGGAAAAGAGTCTGATCGAATAACGTCATCAATCCGCTTTAGTTTCGGCTATGGGACTAAAATGGAGGAAATTAACTATGCTGCACATGAGATTGCAAAAATTGTGAAAAGAACAGCAAAAAGCAAATAAATGGGGGTGAAAACATGAAAAAAGATCCAAAAGATATAAGAGTAGTAGTTGGTATGTCAGGAGGAGTAGATTCCTCTGTTGCAGCATTAAGGCTTAAACAGCAAGGGTATGACGTAATTGGTATTTTCATGAAAAACTGGGATGATACGGATGAAAATGGAGTATGCACAGCTACAGAAGATTACAATGATGTGATTGAGGTTTGTAACCAAATTGGTATTCCATATTATGCAGTTAACTTTGAGAAACAATACTGGGAAAAAGTATTTACGTATTTTCTAGATGAATATAAAGCAGGTCGGACTCCAAATCCAGATGTAATGTGTAATAAAGAAATTAAGTTTAAAGCATTTTTAGAGCATGCAATGTCCCTTGGAGCAGATTATTTAGCAACAGGTCATTATGCACGAGTTGAATACCGTGATGGTGAGTACAAAATGTTGCGTGGAATTGATAATAATAAAGATCAAACGTATTTTCTAAATCAATTGGGACAAGAACAATTATCAAAAGTTATGTTTCCAATAGGAGATATTGAAAAGCCAAAAGTACGGGAAATGGCAAAAGAAGCTAATTTGGCTACCGCAACGAAAAAAGATAGTACGGGAATATGCTTTATCGGCGAAAGAAACTTTAAGGAATTTCTAAGTGGTTATTTACCAGCACAACCTGGACTCATGCAAACACTAGACGGAGAAGTTAAAGGAAAGCATGATGGCTTAATGTATTATACAATTGGACAACGACATGGTCTTGGAATTGGCGGAAGTGGAGACCCATGGTTTGCTGTTGGAAAAGATTTAGAGAAAAATGTGTTATATGTTGCTCAGGGATTTGATAATGAACTATTATATTCAGACTCAATTATTGCAACAAATGTGAGCTGGGTTTCAGATAAGCCTGTTTCTGAATTAACATGTACTGCAAAATTCCGTTACCGTCAGGAAGACAATGAAGTTACAGTGAAAATGTTAGATGAGACAACAGCGAAAGTGATATTTAAAAAACCTATCCGTGCAGTGACCCCTGGACAAGCTGTCGTGTTTTATGATGGTGAAGTATGTCTTGGCGGTGGCACGATCGACGATGTTTTTAAAAATGGTGAAAAGCTATGGTATGTATAAGAAAAGTAAGATAGTATAGAGATTGGGGTTGACACATTTGTTTGAGTCAGCCCCTTTTACCTGTTAACTATTATTTCATACATATAAAGAATGGAAAGAAGGGATAACGTGGAGCAAGCACAAAAAGGGATCGAAGCAATGCAGAAGGGGAATTTTGAGGAAGCGGCAACGATTTTTTCAAAAGAAATTGAGGAAAATCCAAACAATCCGATAAATTATATTAATTTTGGCAACTTACTTTCTGCAGTGAATGATTTTAAGAGAGCTTTAAAATTTTTTGAAAGAGCTATAGAAATTGATAAAAACGTCGCTACTGCTTATTATGGAGCAGGAAATGTCTTTTACAATCAAGAACAATATGATAAGGCGAAAGACATGTTTGAAAAAGCACTAAAAAAAGGATTGGATCATGCTGATTTATTTTTTATGTTAGGGATGTGTATGGTCAATATTGGCCAAATAAGACTTGCTTTACCATATTTTCAACGATCTGTTGAATTGAATGAGGAAGATAGTGATGCAAGGTTTCAATATGGTTTATGTTTAGCTCAATTGGATTTAGTTGATGAAGCAATTGTTCAATTCGAGAAGGTTATTAACATAAATGAGGAACATGCAGATGCTTTTTATAATCTAGGAGTTGCATATGCATTTAAAGAAAATAGTTTAAAAGCAAAAGAGATGCTAAAGAAAGCATTGGAAATTCAATCTGACCATATACTTGCAAGTCATGCTTTAAAAATAATCAATGAAAATGAAAAAGACTGATAAGAGAAAAATTATGAAGTTCATCATGTTAATTTGTTTTCTTAAAGAGGAATGTTAAGCCTACAAGTCTATAGGGTTTGAAAGGAGTGAGATCATGCAGGAAAGTGCAGATTTATTCGGTGAAAACAAACAATATATTAAAGGACTCGTTAAGGTTGTCATTTTTCATAATGAACAAAACTTATATTCCGTATTAAAAGTTAGAATTCATGAGTCAAGTGAACCGTTAGAAGAGAAAGAAATCACCGTGACGGGCTACTTTCCACTCCTGCATGAGGATGAAACATATACCTTTTTTGGTGCCTTTACAAATCATCCTAAGTTTGGCCTTCAATTTCAAACAGAACATTTTCGAAAGGAAATTCCTCAAACAAAAGATGGGATTATTCAATATTTATCAAGTGACCTGTTTAAGGGAATAGGAAAAAAAACAGCAGAAGCAATAGTAGAAAAACTAGGGGATTCCGCGATATCAAAAATACTTGAGAACCCATCAGTTCTTGAAGATATTCCGAAAATAAATCGGGAAAAGGCGAAGCAACTTGCTGAATCACTTATTGCCCATCAAGGACTAGAGCGTACCATGATTGCATTGAATCAATTTGGCTTTGGTCCACAGCTTGCAATGAAGATTTATCAGGCATATCAGGATAATACATTAACTGTTATTCAAGAAAATCCATATCAATTAGTTCAGGATGTTGAAGGAATTGGATTTTTACGTGCAGATGAGCTCGGTAATCAGTTAGGGATTTCAGGGGAAGACCCGGAACGAATAAAAGCAGCTTGTCTTTATAATGTAGAATACATGTGTCTTCAAGAAGGACATGTTTATTTAACTATTGAACAATTAATTCATAAAACAAAGGAATTATTAAATCAATCAAAGCAAGCACCTATCCAGGAGACAGAGATATCTACACAAATTATCGCTTTAGGAAATGAGAAGAAAATCATAATTGAAGACGAAAGAGCATATGTTCCTTCGCTTTTTTATGCTGAACAAGGAGTCGCAAAAAATATTAAAAGAATTCTTGCACAGGATGAATATTCCAATCTTTTTCCAGAGTCAGAGTTTCTTCTTTCTCTAGGAGCGCTTGAAGAAAGAATGAAAGTACAATACGCACCAACACAGAAGGATGCGATTCAAAAGGCATTAATGTCACCGATGCTATTGTTAACTGGCGGTCCAGGAACAGGTAAAACTACAGTAATAAAAGGGATTGTTGAGATATATTCTGATTTACATGGATGTTCTCTTGATCTAAATGATTATAAAAAGGAAGAACCATTTCCAATCGTACTTGTTGCACCTACAGGTCGTGCAGCAAAGCGAATGAGTGAGGCAACAGGAATGCCAGCTGTGACGATTCATCGATTATTGAAATGGAACGGAGCCGATGGATTTGAGCATGATGAGGATAATCCAATTGGGGGCAAATTATTAATTGTTGACGAGGTATCAATGGTTGATATTTGGATAGCTAATCAGCTATTTAAGGCATTACCTGATAACATTCAAGTAATCATGGTTGGCGATGAGGACCAGCTACCTTCTGTTGGACCAGGACAAGTGTTAAGGGACTTATTAGCATCACAAATGATTCCTACTGTACGACTTACCGACATTTATCGCCAAGCAGAAGGCTCTTCAATAATTGAGCTGGCTCATGAAATAAAAAAAGGTACTTTACCAGCTAATATCGCTGCTCCAACTTCTGATCGTTCATTTATCCAATGTTCTCAAGCGCAAATGAAGGAAGTAATAGAGAAGGTCATTAAAAGTGCAATAAGAAAAGGATATACAGCTAAGGATATTCAAGTGTTAGCCCCAATGTATCGAGGTCCTGCTGGGATTGACCAATTAAATTTGCTGCTTCAAGATATATTTAATCCGATGGAACCAGGGAAAAGGGAGTTAAAGTATGGAGACGTCGTTTATCGAAATGGAGATAAAGTTCTTCAACTAGTCAACCAGCCTGAAAGCAATGTTTTCAATGGTGATATTGGGGAAATTGTCGCGATTTTTTATGCGAAGGAAAACACTGAAAAAGAAGATATGATTGTTATTTCTTTTGATGGAAATGAAGTCACATATACAAAACAGGATTTTAACCAATTTACTCATGCCTTTTGTTGTTCAATTCATAAATCACAAGGAAGTGAATTCCCTATTGTTGTTCTTCCGATAGTTAAGGGATATTTTCGAATGTTACGACGTAACTTAATTTACACAGCGATAACAAGAAGTAAGCGGTCATTAGTATTATGCGGTGAAAAGGAAGCATTACAATGGGGAATAAAAAATAATGATAGTTCTGACAGACAGACAAGTCTTCGGTTGAAATTAACGGGAAATATTGATGAGGATGAATTACAGAAGGAATTACCTTTTCCAGTTTCAGATGCAAATATTGGCATGGAAAACGTTACACCGTATGACTTTATGGAACCAAGTGAAACATAAGAATGTTCGGAAAGGTGGAGATGACTTTGCGGACATTCTCGAACTTAAAAGGAATGCCGGTTTATTGTAACAAAAGTGCATTTCTTTTAGGACATGTTACCGATTTATATTTATCCTCCAAGGGGCAAGTATTCGGACTAATCATGGAAGGGAAAGGACTACTCAATCGAGATCGGTTTATCCCGATTGAGGCGATACATGCACTAGGTGAAAATGGTGTAATGGTTGAGGATCGTGATAAGTTACTCCCACTCCAAACAGTTAAAACAAATGATGAATATATTCCATATGATCATCTTCATTTTAAATCGGTTTTGACTAAAGAAGGAGAAAAGCTCGGTTTATTAGAGGATGTATATATTTCTGAAGAAATGGAAACAATTGAGGCATATGAATTGACGGACGGATTTTTTGCTGACCTCACAGAAGGAAAAAAAGTTGTAAAAGCTTCTGGTGAACCACTTGCGATAAGCAAAGATGCGATCGTCATCGACTTTTGATTAAATGAGGTGTCCCAGTTGTTTTCGTGTCCGAATTGCAAAAGCAAAGACCTTGGAAAAATCGGTGTAAATCAATACTATTGTTGGAGTTGTTTTATAGAGCTTTCCATTGCGAAAGGTAAAATTTCAACTCATCAAGTTGAAGAGGATGGAACATTAAGCTCATTGGATGATTTGTTTTCTGATGATGAACGATCAATAAGCATGTAAAGGAGAGATTTGCATGAATCGTACGATAACTTCATTAGTGTCTGTTGGATTAGGTGCAGCAGCTTATTATTTTGCTCGTAATTCGAATTTGACATCAAATCGTTCAATGAAAAAAATGCGTAATCGCGTAATGAAAATGTTTTAAGTAACAAAAGAAAAATTAGATAAGTATATTAGAGCTGACAAATTGTCAGCTCTTTACGTTATATATATTGTTATGCATTGCTGCCATTATGAATAAAAACTTCACTTCCTCCCAAAATAAGGGGGAGGAGGAGAGAGCGATGCGAGACCGACAAATTAAATGGTTATTAACTATTTCTATCCTTTTGTTAAGTTTTTTAACGGTTTTTATATTTTTTAAGATACATTATATATGGAATCCTCTCTTTCTTATGGTAAAGGCAATTTTAGTCCCTTTCTTCATAAGTGGATTTATTACATATTTGCTTCATCCAATCATTGAAAAACTGCATCGGACTGGAGTACCAAGATCACTTTCTATTTTAATTATCTATTTTTTATTTTTTGGATTAATAGGATATGGATTTTATCGCGGGATTCCTCTCCTCATAACACAGCTAAGAGATTTGTCTGAGAATTTCCCGGAAATTTCATTAATTTACACAGAGTGGATAAATTCGATTCATGCACAAACGGATAATTGGCCAGATGGTATACATGATAAAATTGATGGAATGCTTCAGCAAACAGAAGAATGGTTAGTGTTGACAATTGAAAAGGTAATGAATGGAATAAAAAATCTTGTTGATTATGTTTTACTTCTCGCAATCATTCCATTTTTAGTGTTTTATATGTTAAAGGATTACGAGCAACTAAAACGAGCAGCTTGGTATTTAACCCCTCGTAAGTTACGAAAGCCTGCGATAAAATTTTTAAGGGATATTGACGATTCCCTAGGTGACTATATTAGAGGACAATTGCTTGTTTGTTTTATAATCGGAACAATTGCATTTTTATCATTATGGTTTTTTAATGTAAAATATCCACTGATTTTAGGACTTGTTATTGGAACAACGAATATTATTCCTTATTTCGGTCCAATAATTGGTGCAGTTCCAGCACTAATTATTGCAGCAACAATGTCATCCAAAACAATCATCGTTGTGATTATTATCATTTTGTCTTTACAATTTCTTGAAGGAAATATCCTCGGTCCGTTAATTGTAGGTAGGAGCTTACATATGCATCCTATCGTAATAATGCTCGCATTATTAGCTGGTGGAGAAATTGGGGGTGTACTTGGAATGATGGTTGCAGTTCCTGTTGTAGTTGTTTTAAGAGTTATGGTTGTGCACTTAGTTCAAATGAGGAGGAACCATTGACATTTACTATGTGCTTGTCTATAATTCACGATAGAATAATGACAAATCAATGATGGAACAAGTATGTTGTATCACTTTTATAGAGAGGAATTTCCTTGGCTGGAAGAAATTCTAAAGTAAGGACAACAGAAAGCTACTCCTAAGTACAGAGAAAAACTGTCGTTTCATCCTCGTTACGGATTAATAAAGGTGATGGATTTTATTTAAAATCTGTAATCAGGGTGGTACCGCGAGCTTACTCTCGTCCCTGTGGAAAGAGGATTTCTTTACACAGTGGCGGGAGTTTATTATTTTTAGGAAGTTCTCTGAAAATCATTTAAGCTTGTATTCAAATTTTACATATACATACGAGTTTAACTAGAGAAATCTTTTATTACGATTGCCTATTATTTATTAAGGAGGATATATA
>NZ_CADEPK010000450.1 GCF_902829255.1 Metabacillus niabensis
ATAGAAAGGTGATGAAAGTCGTATTTCTTTTCTATATAAACTTGATGCCATATCATAAAAATTAAAACTGTCCAGATTTTCCGGCTGTTATCATGTACTCCTCTTTGATGCTCTGATAATAAAAATAACAAATAATTCTTTTCAAATAAATGATCAGTTTGACTGTCAATAATTAATTGATAAGCCCAATCAAATAGCTCGTTTTGTAGCCAATATCTAATCGGAACCGGAAATCCTAATTTTTTGCGATTTAGCACAGAATCAGGAATTATTCCTTCCATTGCTTTTCTTAAAATATATTTTGTTTGTTGATTTGTAACTGTTTTATCATGACTAAGCTGTGACGCTACTTTATACACCTCTTTATCAAGGAATGGAACCCGTAGCTCTAAAGAATGCGCCATCGTCATTCTGTCTGCCTTAACAAGGATATCTCCACGCAACCATGTATGGATGTCAATGTATTGCATTTTTTGAATATCATGAAGGTGGTTGATCGATTGATAATATTCCTTTGTTACATTTGTATATGTCCATTCTCCTTGATAGTTTCGTAAGAGCTGACTTTTATCAAGTTCAGTGAATATCTTTGCATTTCCTATATATCTTTTTGAGAGGTTTGTTGTACCTCTTTCAATAAAGCTTTTTCCTTTAGCTCCATTAGGTAATTTACTTGCTAATGCAAGCCAGCCTTTCTTCATACCATTTGGGAAATGCTTAAAATATCTTAGCGAATGCGGTTCTTTGTAAATATTGTACCCTCCAAATAATTCATCTGCTCCTTCTCCAGAGAGAACAACTGTTACATGCTTCTTAGCTTCACGAGCAATAAAATACAACGGGACTAAAGCAGGATCCGCTACAGGTTCATCTAGATGCCAAACTATTTTAGGGAGTTCTTTAATAAACTCTTCGGGTGTTACGACATAATGAAGATTATCTACACCCAATTCGGCAGCTGTTTCCTGAGCCAATTCAATTTCACTATATCCCTTTCTTTTAAATCCAACTGTAAACGTTTTTATCCGTGGATGAATCTCACGCGCCAAAGCGACAATACTCGATGAGTCAATTCCTCCGGATAAAAAAGCACCAACTGGTACATCACTTCGTAAATGCATTGCAACTGAATCTCTTAATACATCTTGAATCTTTTTTACTTCTTGTGCAAATGGTTGATTTATCGGGCAAAAGGTAGGCTTATAAAAAGATTGAATAACCATTGGTCCTTCCAGTTTTTTTGTGAAAAAGCATCCTGGTTCTAGTCTCTTAATCTCTTTTGATAAAGTTTGAGGCTCTGGAACATATTGATAAGTCAAATAATGATGTAAAGATTCCAAATCCATATTACCGTTACCTTTTATAGCACTAACTATACTTTTCTTTTCCGAACTGCAATAAAATTCATCGTCAGTTTCAAAATAATAAAATGGCTTTATCCCAAAATGGTCTCTAGCACCGAATAATTCTTTTTTCTCCTGATCCCAAATTATAAAGCTAAACATACCGCGCAATTCATTAACAACTCGTTTTCCAATATCGCTGTATAAGGCTAAAATAACCTCTGTATCTGAATCAGTATGAAACTTATAGCCCTTTTTCTCTAATTCTTGTTTTAGCTCTAAATAGTTATAAATTTCTCCATTAAAGGTAATCCAATAACGATCATCATATGATAAAGGCTGTCTACCACTCTCAACATCAATAATACTTAATCTTCTGAAGCCTAAGTGAATATGATCATCAAAATAATAGCCCACATCATCTGGTCCACGATGGGTAATCATTGCCGTCATATCAACCGTTGTTAACCTTTTTTCAAGTGCATGTTCTTTAAGATTCGCACTCATATATCCAATAAACCCACACATGTGCTTTACCTCTTTCCATCGTTATCTATTTCTTCTACTAAATTCTTAACCAAAGGTAACTGAATGACAACGGTTGTTCCTTCTCCAAATTGACTAAGAACATCAATCATTCCACCGTGCTTTGTGATAATATTTCGAGTGATAGCTAATCCAAGTCCTGCGCCGATTGATTTTGAATCTACTTTATAAAAGGAATCCATAATATACCTTAGCTCTTCCTGCTTCATCCCAATTCCTTTATCACTGATTTCAAGCACAGCAAAATGATTTCTTTCATATAGATTTATTAGTATCTCACTATTCTTTTTTGAGAACTTAATTGCGTTATCCAATAAATTTAAAATTACTTGTCTCATTTTATCTCCATCAGCAAAAAGCCTAACTGGTACACTTTCTAGAACAATTGAAACATTTTTATCTTTTGCCCTTTTTTGAAGCTGTAATGTGACTTCATAAACAAGCCTATCAAAGTTTAATTCAACCTGGTTCAGAGTAATTCGATTTGACTCATACCTAGAAAAATCTAATAAATCTTCAACTAATTTCATCAGCCGCTCAGATTCACTCCGGATCATTCTCAAACCAAATTTTACCTCTTGTTCCGTTAAGTCTTCTGGCGACTCAATCGTTTCAACCCAACCTTTAATTCCTGTAAGTGGCGTTCTTAGCTCATGAGAAATCGAGGAAATGAAATCGGTCTTTAACCGATCCATCTTCACAATTTCATCAGCCATATAATTTAGTGTGTTTGACATTTCACCAAGCTCATGAGGGTATGTTTCTTTTATTCGTTTTTCAAATCGTCCCTTTGACAATTCACGTGTATGCTGAATAATTTCTTTAAATGGTCTTACAATTGAATCTGCGAGACGAAGACTTATAAGAAAGACAACGATTGCAACACCTACACAAATCATCATTCCAAATTTAAGGAAATGTTGAATCACTTCATCAACGTTTGCTAACGTCGATACATAGCGGAGCACCCCAACTACCTGGCCATCTAATATTAGTGGTATATAGACAGCAAGCACTTTCTCTCCTGTTTGTTGAATGACTTCCTTTTTATAAATTGTTTCATAGGAAAATACTTTTGGATCAATCGAATACGTTTTCTCTTCATAAAAACCAGATGAAGATTGAATAAGTTCTCCATCATTTGATAATAGTTGCAGTTCTGCTCGATTATATTGATAGCTTTTAATAATGAGGTCACTATAATCTTCTAAGCTACCATAATTGAACTCATTTCCCTTTTCCCAAATCGGATTAATCGCTTCAACATGATTACGAAACGTACCAGCAATTCCTTGATAATAATAATTTGTTAGGGCAAAGCCAAACACCGTCATGACTAAGCTTAAAGTCAATAGGATAATAATCATGAAATAAAGGATGACTTTGCGCTTCATACATCACCCATCCAAATATATCCTAGCCCCCACTCCGTACATAAATAGACTGGTGAAGAAGGATCAGCCTCGATTTTTTGACGAATCCGTCTAATGTTTACATCCACTACCTTTATATCTCCTACATAGTTTTTCCCCCATACCTCATCCAATAATTCATCTCTTGTATAGACACGATTTGGATGGCTCATTAGATAATGAAGAATCGAAAATTCAGTTGGAGTCAATTTTATTTCTCGTCCAGAACAGATTAATCGTTTCATATTCATTTCTAATTGAAAAGGACCGGAAATGAGCCTCCCATCGTTTTCCTTTGAAATTGAATGCTCGATTGTTAGTCTACGAAGCAGAGAAAAAATTCTAGCCTCAAGCTCGACTAAACTAAAAGGTTTATATAAGTAGTCATCTGCACCAATAATTAATCCCTCGACCTTATCCTTCTCCTGAGTTCGAGCCGTTAACATAATAATGCCGACTGTTTGATTGGTCTTTCTAATTTCTTGACATACTTCAAATCCGTCGATACCTGGGAGCATTAAATCAAGCAAAATAATATCAAAGTGCTCTCTATGGTATAGTCTTAATGCTTCCTCTCCAGTTTCTGCCTCCGTTACAAGATATCCTTTCTTTTTAAGATTTAAGCTGACGAAGCTACGTATTGATAACTCATCTTCAACAACAAGGATTTTATTCATGGACTTCCCTCTCTTAAAATTCATCTTCTAGCAAATGGAACTGTTTAAATGGAAACGAATCGTTTTCTTTCATTTCTGTATAAAAAATAGTATTTTGTGTTTCCTTTAAGACATGGCCAGAAGGTTCAACTGATTCACGTTTTCCCCATTTGACATCAAAAAGCAATTCATCATCTGAAACAGAGATTAATTGAATACCATTTTCAAGCTCTTTAACTGTAACCTTTCCATACCATTCTTCTGGAATTGTGATGTAAAATTTATGTTCTCTGTTCGTAAATCTCTCCTCAATCTTTTTTTCTTCACCATTTATTGAATAGGATGAATAGTATTCAATATATGGAATATTTGCAGACGCCTCTTCTTCCCAGCCTTTTGGGATATACATCTGACCTACTTCAATGACTCCATCATTATTAATATCTTTACTATACAGAGGGTAATCTTTAATAAACATGCCGGTAGTTCTTTCATCAACCTTTATCAACTTTCCCCCATCAATAGCTATGATTTCTGTCACCATTGAATGAGCTCCGACTCCTCCATCAATAAACAATGCCAGAGAACCATCATGTAATTTTCCACTCAATACATTCTCATGAAATGCATATTCATCTATATTTACACTTGAACTTACCTCTAGTTGACCATTCCTAAACCGAAGATGCTCTGCCTCCATAAATTCTCTTCTCTTCCCGTGAACTAAAAGAATATCTAAATTTTTATCACGATCATAATCCGCAATATCGATGATTTCATAGCCTTTATTTGCTAGCTGTGTAAGCCCTTCTGCATCCCATTGATAAATTATAAGCTCGTTCTCCGACTCAAAGTCAGACATTCCAAGTCCAATGACGATTTCTAATAGTCCATCATTGTCTAAATCATGAAAATTGAAATAATCAAGCTTAAAGTAATCAAATTCAATGTCCGAGATTTCTTTCCAGTCATTTTCAGTTTCTTGCAAAGAAAGAAGATGAACTTCACGCTTTTCCCCTAATCCTCTATATAATAGAAACGCTTCCTGGTTCCCATCACCATTAACATCAGCAATATAAATCGATTGTTTTTTATTAGCATTTTCTGGGACCAATAATTCACTATTAGAAGGTAGAAGTTCAAACGCTTTTTCACTTAATTGTATTTTCTGTTTTTTCTCCGGTTGTGGTGCTTCAATTAAAGCATTAGGAGATTCAACAAGCTGGCATCCGGATAACAACATACTACTCATAACGAAACCGAACATTAATGTTGATTTGCTTTTCTTTCTCATGGTGTACACTCCATTCATTTATACCAATTACTGCGCAAATTGGAATAACTTCATTATATAAGTCCGTCTCTATAAAAGAGTTACAAAAAAGTTACAATGTGAATTTTTTATCGATATATGTAATCATTTAACCTTAGTATTACATTCGAAATAGATATTGTGAAGCAACGCTAAGAAAATTAGAAGATTAAATAACGTAGAGTTAAAAACATTTAGAATATCAAACGAGGAGATGATGAGGTTTTTTTATTGATGACAGATTTCACTTGAGAATTGGTTGATTTTTTCACAAGGTTGACAATTTCTCAAGAAAGGTTGAGAGATTTGACTTACTCATTTGGGAAACCTAAAGCTTTTTTAGGCTCCTAAATCATTTTTACCGAATTTGATTTATAATTTTAGAAAAAATAAGGATCCCCCATCCAAAGGAGATCCTCATCATTTAGAAATTTAGTTCTGTTAAAATGAATACTTCTTAAGCAATTCATCTAATTGCTTGTTTAATTCTGTAAGATGTTCTGCGGATTTTGCTACATTTGAGATGGCACCGACTTGCTCTTCTACTGATGCTGTAATTTCTTCAATCGATGCTGCTGTTTGTTGGGAAACACTTGATGCATTTTGAACAGCGATTGTGATGTTTTGATTTTCATTTGTGATTTGTAATAGTTCTTCATTTAATGCTTCAATTTCACTAATTGTTTGACTAATTGCAGTGTTAATAAGATTAAATTCCATCTCGGTTTCTTTTACGGCTTGATTTAATTGCTGTGAATGGACAGTCGTATTCTCCATCGTTTCTACTGTCTTTACAGTTTCTTTTTCAATCCCAGCTATCATATCCTGAATTTGTTTAGTCGCAAAATTAGATTGCTCTGCTAGCTTTCGAACCTCACTAGCAACAACAGCAAAACCTTTCCCATGCTCACCCGCTCGTGCAGCTTCAATACTAGCATTCAATGCTAAAAGATTTGTTTCTGCTGCAATACTTTCTATTGTAGCTGTAATTTTAAAAATGTCGCCTATTTTAGTGGATAATCCCTTTATCCCAATACTAATTTGCTCAAAAGCCTTTATAGAATCATCGTTTGTTTGGAGTAACTTTTGTACGATTTTCTTTCCTTGCCCGGCTGCTTTAACAGAATCTAATGATCTTTCCTTAATTGCATTTCCTTGTACATTCATTGTTTCAATTAATTGATTTAATTGCTCAACCCTTTGATTTGTATCATCTAAATCTGTTGCTTGGGAAATGGTTCCGTTAGAGATTTCCGATATTGCACGACCGATTTCTTCACTACTTGCAGATGTTTCCTCAGATACTGCTGATAACTCAGTTGCGGAATCAAGCAAATGATTGCTCGTTTGATGCAGATTTTGTAGTAACTCACTCAGTTGCGATGTCATTCGATTAAATGCATAGCCTAATTGACCAATTTCATCTTTTGATTCAGGTAATGTTACTTTTTCAATTCGACCTTGCGATATATTAATAGCTTCATTTGTCGCATCAACAAGTAAATTCACTTTCCTTTTTGTTAAAAAATAAAAGCTAGCAAGACTAATAACCGCTATCATTGCAGTAATGACAATAATCAAGATCTTTAGTTCCTGAAGTTTACTATAAAACTCATCCTCGTAAACAGCAATTCCAATTGAAAGATCCCATGGCTTAAAGTGTGTCATATATGCAATTTTATTTTTCACTTCCCCAGTCTCATCATTTTTATCAGCGTATACAACATAATGTTGATCTGGAGATTTTGCTTTTGCTCCTTCGACCATTTTCTCCCGATTCTTTGTATCAGTTGGGATGGAACCCACTTCATTCGATGGATGGATTTGTGCTGAATAGTCTGGCCCATAGCCAAGAATATAGCCGCTATCCTTATATAAAAATGCAGATTTCTTAAAATCATATCCCCCGTCTCCTGTTAGCTTTGGTCCATTTAATAATACCCTTGCCTTTTCCTTTGCATCCTCAAGAGTTAGTTTCTCATTTTCAACTTGTTCATTTAATACCGATAAAGTAACAGATGCTCCTTCTACAATATACTTTAGCTCTGCCTTCCCTTCATCAATTAATAGTTTTTTTGCGATTGAATAGCTTGTAAAACCAATAATTGATGATGTAATAAGAATAATGATACTAACTAAAAATAGTAATTTTGTTGATACGCTGTTCCAATTTAGTTTTCGTTGTTTCATAGTTTTACCCCCTTCTTTTATTGTTTAGAAAATAAAAATAACGGTTAAATCAAAAAAATCTATATAGTTACTATATCGACTACATTCGACAATTATTTACATTACCTTTACGAAATTCCACTTTTTACATTATTTTTCCTATTATTTACCTCTAAACAAAAAAAGCATCTATTAAGGCACGCTCCTTAATAGATGCTTTTTTTGTAAAAAGATTTAACAATCGCAAATCCATTGCTTCATTATCATAATTAATTTCTCAGTAAAAATAATTAGCTATTCCTCATTTAGTAAATTTTTAAAACTTACTTCTTCTCCATTACTGCAAAGTAGTTATCCTCACCACTAAAAAGTGCGGATCGTAATGTTATTATTATCTTTACCATTTACAATGAGTGCGAAGCTAACGTTACCCATGAAAAAAGCTGGTCAAAATCAACAACTTGATCCTTTTTAAGCTTAACCGTTTTTCTTTCAGGTGGACCATCAAACATATCTTCTGGTAATGCCAGCCCTTGAGTGTTAAAGATTGTAAAGCTTACAGCATCCTTCGAAGTTGAGATAACAGCAGCATATTTACCATTTTTCAAGAAATGCGGTTTCTTATATTGGATCCGTTCGACAACATCTGGGATTGCTTTATGAACAACATCTCGAAGGTGAGTACAAATTTTAGCCTGCCATGATAATTTCACTGTTTCAATGAATTCGGTTACATCTGGATTCATAGCTAAAAACTCCTTTCTTATTTAAGAAGAGGCTCACTGATTATTAACTTGCCATGTTACCCATTTTTGTCGTTAACCTCTCCAAGCCCTTTGTCGCTTTTACTTTAGAAAAGGTAAATTATATAATGAATGTAAAATACAACTTACCTAAAGTCAAGTTATATTTTACATCATATTCAGTTAAACTTGACTTTCATATTAGGAATCTCTAACATATTCTCTATCGAGGAGATGGTGAATCACATGGGTGAAATTCGAAATGCCGAGCGAACACGAAAAAATATTTTACAGGCAGCAAGAGAAGAATTTTTTGAAAAGGGCTATACTGGGACGAGAATCGAATCGATAGCAAAACGCGCAGGTGTAAATAAACAGTTAATCTACCATTACTTTAAAGGAAAAAATGAACTAATTGATGAGACAATCAAGCATTTTATTACACAATTACCCTCAGAAAATTTCACATTACCGGCAAATCCTGCTCATATCGCAGAATTCCGCTATAAAATAAATCAGGAACACTTAATGGATTTTTTGAAATTTACTGCATGGGAAGCTGTCGAAAAATTACCTGATAGCATAAAGGGAGAAAAGCAAAGGAAAAAGATTCTAGATTCCTATAATGAGGATATGAAATCAAAACAGGAGATGGGATTAGTACCAAAGGATTTAGATCCAACTCTTATTACTTTGATGATGTCTAGCTTAACAATTTATCCTCTATTGTATGGAGAAGTTACACGGATGATTACAGGACTACATCCCGACGATCCGATGTTTCAGGAAAAATGGACGAAATTCCTTCGTGAAATTAGCGAACGAATCTTTCATACAAAATCCTCCTCAAATACTTTGGAGTAATTATCCTTTTCTCTTATATGCTCTTCTTTCAGCATACTCTGAACAAGGTAAACATACTAGAAGCTTTTTACCATTATCATCGATGTACGTACGTAATGGGCTAATCTTCCTTTTACATATACTACATTTTTTATTAAAAATGCGTAACAATGGCATATCCAAGTCCTCCTTTAGGACATTTACGATTTTTCCTTCAATAAGTCTTTGCAAAATTGTGTACGATAAGCGATTGAAGCATGTTCAATCGCTTATCCTAATTTTAACGAAAAAAAGGAACTTCCGTAACCCCCACTAAACGCGCATAAAGAAATAGCTGACCTTTATGATGAATTTCATGATCATACATTGCCAGCAAATAATTTCGCTTTGGTCCTTGAAGCCTAGGATGTGAAGCATTGTTCTCTATATGTAATTCCTCATCTGTTATAGATTCAAAAGTAGTTTTTGTTTTTTCAGTAAATCGGCTTACAACATCACGAACATCCTTCATCGTTCTACATGGAGGGATATCAGGTGAAGTGAATTCTTCTGTTTTCACCATCGAAACAAAAACGTCATTCCAGCCTGCAATATGCAAAGCAAGTTCACCAAGTGTCATAGCATCATCCCATGGTTTAAAATCGATATGTTTATCATCGATCTTCGCTAATAATCCTTCAAGTACTGTGCGATGCTGAAGCCATTCATTCATCATTTGTATTGCCTGACTCATTTTTTACTACCTCCTATTAGACCATGATGAATATACATTTCTCTATTAGATAGGTAGTTTCCTTTTTTTAGAAGTTAAATTTTCAATACATTCCTTATATTTAAATAGATTGAATGTCCCAAGTAACTATCTTTGCTATTTAGGACACTTATTTAGAAAAACGTATTCTATTCAACTTCTAAACTTCTCTTCAATAAAACCAACTCTTCAGCTAATTTCTTGATTCTCTGCTTAACATCAACATCGATTATTTCATTATCCTCATCAAATTGATCATTATGGATAAATACATTACCAGTAGGAACAGTCCCTTTTAGATAAGTAAGAATCGGCTTTAATTGATATTCTGGTACTAGAAAGTGCTTTTCGGTTCCACCAGTAGTGATCATTCCTGTTACTTTAGATTTAAATGCATCAATCGGTAAATGATCTAACAGATTTTTTAAAGCACCAGTTATTGAGGCTTGATAAATTGGGGTACCAAAAAGGAGAACATCTGCAGCTAAAATCGTATTTACTACCTTTATCGTATCATCATTATAATAGCTTAACGGTGTCCCTTTCACAAATTCAACATCATACTCCTTTAGGTCAACAAGCTCTACTTGTATATCTGAAGCGATATTTTTCGCAGCAGTCAATACTTCATAGACCGCCTTTGACGTTTTTGAGCCAATTAGTGACCCTGAAACACCAACGAGTTTCATAACATTTCCTCCTAAACGTTTATCAATTTGTAAAAAGGGCCAGACCCCATCATTTGGTGTCAGACCCTTATGAACCTCGCTTATTTTACAAGGTTTTCGAATTTTTCTGCTACTACATCCCAGTTGATGATATTAAAGAAGCTTGCAATATAATCAGGTCGTCTATTTTGGTAATTTAAGTAGTATGCATGCTCCCAAACGTCTAAGCCAAGGATTGCTTGCTTTCCTTCCATAATTGGATTATCTTGATTTGCCGTGCTAGTAACTTGAAGTTTCCCCTCACCATCAACAATCAACCATGCCCAACCTGAACCGAAGCGTGTAGTTGCAGCTGTAGAGAATTGTTGCTTAAACTCGTCAAAGCTTCCAAATGCTTCATTAATAGCTGAATCTAGCTTACCAGTTGGTGCTTTATTATTTGAACCAGGGGCAATCACTTCCCAAAATAATGAATGGTTTAAATGACCGCCTCCATTGTTTCTAACGGCTGTTCTAATTTGTTCTGGAACTGCATCTAAATTCGCTAATAGATCTTCTAACGATTTTTCTTGTAATTCAACTGCTCCTTCAAGTGCAGCATTTAAATTATTTACATATGTTTGATGATGTTTTCCATAATGAATTTCCATCGTTTTTTGGTCAATATGTGGCTCCAATGCGTTAAAATCATAAGGTAAAGCTGGTAAAGAATAAGTTGACATAATAAAAATCCTCCAATTCTTTTTATACTTTATAGTATAAATAGTATATATAAAGAATATCCGATTCTAACTGGAAAATCAATGCAATTGCTTAAAAAAAAAATAAATTATTTTGAAAAATTTATCCAACTCTTCTCTCTCCAAACATTTTATACTTTATGGTATAATTATTTATTACTTAAAATACTTTCTCCACATTCTTATTTTGGAGGTGAACATATGAATCATTCACAATCAAGCACGAAGGACCGTATTCTTCAATTACTGAAAAAAGAAGTTTCGTTAACTGTTAATGAATTAACAGATCATTTAGATATCACACATATGGCTGTTAGAAAACATCTAATAGGTCTTGAAAAAGATGGTCTCATCAAAACAAAGGAAGTAAAGCAACCGATGGGGAGACCATTACAAACATACTCCTTATCAGATAAAGCAGAGGAATATTTCCCTAAAAACTATGAAGGAATTAGCTTAGAGTTTCTTCATGATATTAAAGAAATACATGGGGAAGAAGTTGTTCAGCAATTATTTAAAAAAAGAGAAGCACGTCTTATAGATGAATATTCACAAAGAGTTCAACGAAAGGATTCAGCAACAGAGAAACTTCAGGAAATCGTCAGTATCCAAAACGAAAAAGGCTATATGGCTGACCTAGCAAAAATTGATGATGACACGTACGAAATCACAGAATACAATTGTCCAATCTTATCTGTTGCTAAAGATTTCAAGATTGCATGCAAATGTGAGACAGATATGTTCAAACAAGTACTCGGTATCGAGCAGATTAATCGAACATGCTGTCGAACAGAAGGGGATAATCATTGTAAATTTTTATTAAAGTTCGGTTAATTGTTTGTATAAACGTGAGTCTCCTCAGAAGGAGAGTATCTTATCATGAAGGAGACTCACATGTATTAGTTCCTGAATTAGAAAATCACCTAATGTAGCGTAAAATTGTTCAAATATCAAAGCTTTCGTAAAAAAAAGGGCGGTCCTCTTTCAAGCATAGAAATTAAGGATTTAACATTATGTTATTAAATCTTATTTTCTCTGTCTGAATGGACTGGCCCTTTTTGTTTAGCTTTTTGTACTCAAAATATGATGTGAAGAATTCACATTCCTAATGACTCCTTTATAACAGCTGTTAAATATTCACCATTTGTTATGTTTTTATTGCATTCACCACTGTCTGAGCAAATAAGATTTCCAATGGACTTGTAATAATCCGGGTTTTTCGTTTTTTTTGTTTTTACTATGGTGGAAAAATAAGCAATCTCACTCAAAGAATTGCAGATAGAACAAATATTTTTTTTATTTGTCGGTGTAAATTTACATTCAATGCCGACCATTTTTCCATCTACTTCGTACACGATAAACTTTTTGTTGGATCTTAGATCATTCCAGCTTAAATACGTTAGCTTGTTATGATCTATGTTTGCTAAATCAGGCAGCTTTAATTTCTTATTTTTCGGAAACATTTTTTTCAGTTGCTGCTCGGTGATTTTAGGAAAGGGTAGCAAAAAAGATGCAATCCGATCAATAAATTGCTCATACTCTTCATCTGTCTTTAATCTAGAAAGATCTAATATTTCTTGCTGCTCCAATGATGAATTTGGAATAAGATCCATAATCTTAGCATTAGCTAAATCGATTTCAGCTGCCAAAATACTAGGTGGTACATTTTTCTTGGCAGTATCTTTAATAATAGCAATTTGTTTTTTAATAAAATTGAACTGTTCATTTTTAATAAATTTATCTGTCATAACATAACTCTCCTATCATGCTAACATCTCTTTACGTTTATTTTAATGAATGCAGCAAGCTTCTAAAATGGAGAAAATGACTTAGAAACGTTTTTTACATAAACGAAGGGTGACTCAAAAGGGTCTGACCCCTCAATCACCAATATATAGACTGACCACATCTTAATTCTATATATTGTGTTTGACGGGTCTGAACCTCTCGTTTTGAGCCACCCTCGTTGTTCTACTTTTTATGTGAATAAACAATTTTCTTAATAGTTTCCGTTGAAAGATAATATTCCTTAGCAAGCTGCTGAATACTAGTACCACTACAAAAGGATTTTTTTATCGCAGCATTCCGATGATCAAGCAGTTGTCTCCCGCCACTTGAAGTTCCCCACTTCCGATACTCCGTCTCTTGCTTAGGAATGTAAAGGGTTTCCCCCTGAACATATTTTTGGATTTCCACAATTAGCTTTTCGGGTAAAACTTTCGTTGCATTAATATATTTCAATTTTGCCCGCCCCTTATTTGATTTTTTAAATAAGGTGCAAAGCCAAAATATTAGAAAAGCTTGTTCAGCGATAAGATTAAATGTTTCGCCCCATGCAAAGTATCGCCTTTCCAATAATAGGCTTTGCATGAGTGGAAGAAGACCTAGACAATCTTAAATGATTCTCCATCTGTAAGCACCCCCTTTAATTACCCATTATAGCGAAATCCTCTATTCAATTGAACCGATTTCTACTTGTTTTTCATGTGTTTCGGAGAGGCTTCACTTGTTAAAAATATATATTTGCTACACGTTCGAACCTCAAAATAGAATGTTTCCAAGCTTCTATTCCTCTATTGAATAGGAGAAAACGTCAACGATTTTTATTCGCTGGTCAACTTGCTGTTTTTTACAATATTTCACTCATATGCTATTCAATCAACTTATCACTCTAAAGCTACTCGACGTCAATCTAAGGTAAAAGCACGATCTACTGTGAAGGTAGTAAGGTTATCAATATTGAGCTTAATCTACATTGAGGTAATTAGT
>NZ_CADEPK010000451.1 GCF_902829255.1 Metabacillus niabensis
ATAGATATATTGATTGTAATAGATGAAAAGAAGTATAAGCAGGTTGTGTATAACTTCATTGCTTTAATAGGATTATTTGTTTTATTTTTATTTGTAGATCGAATCTAGTTACAAAATGATAGATTATAGAAAGAGGTAAGGAGATAAAGACTAGTGGAATAATGTGTATTATATAAACTTATATTTTAAATTTTCCATTGAGGAATATTAAATAGATAGTTGAAACCTTATTCTTACTATCCTTTAAAAAATTGTGAACATGCCTAATTATTCCAACCCTTTGGGACTTTAACAATAACATAATTTCCCGTCCACATTTCAGTAGTTGCGATTAGTGTGTCATGATTCTTTTCAAAAATATAGCCACTACCCTCTTGAGTTTTGAAATGCCACCCATTGTTGCTAATCATTTCCTTTAAATTTCGGTAAGCTCGTCCTTGTTCCATCCTTGTAATAAACCACTCATAATCATTATCATCGTCTATTTTAACAATCTCTTTCGAAGAATCATTCAAGGAATCTATGACTTCCTTTTTGCTTACAGTATCGATAGGTAGTGGTGGATAATAAAATTTACTATGAAATGCATAAACACCTAAAACAATTACCAAAACTCCAGCTAACACTAACCCTTTATTCACTAGGTACCTCCTTTTTAGCAAACCCACATCGGGAATAAAGCAATAGAGTTGTATATGACTATAATAGATTATTTTTCTTAATTGCCATATTAAAACACCGATCTTTACTGTTTTCTTTTATTTTACCAAACTATGGTAATATTTGTGGTAAACATAAATGATTGAAATCCTTTTTTCAGCCAAACTGCTTATAATTTTCATCGGCTTTATTTTATGAATAATTTAATTTCCCCCGTTCAATTCCGAAAAATACTTTTGTCATCATGATGTAAATATTGTTTATCACGATTAGATATCCATATCGATATAAAGAAACATTTGGGATTTCTTTCATTGTAAATATTCAATCACTTTTACTCCTTCAAGCATAAATAACAATTTTAAAGCATAAATAACAAAAGGAAATTTTTAGAAAAATATTGATGACAAAAAGAAAAGAGAGGGAAATCAAATGGAAAAGAGTATATTAGGACAAAGTAATAGAGGGTTCTCGGAAACAGGGCTACGCAAAATACGCGACGTACTAGCACGGCATGTCGAGTCGGGGAAAATTCCTGGGCTCGTAGCACTTGTCAGCCGGTATGGTGAGACGAATGTCGAAGCGATCGGCACGATGCGCCATGACGGTGGTGCGCCGATGCGTCGGGACACGATATTCCGAATGGCATCCACTTCCAAGCCGGTGGCGATGGCGGCTGCGATGGTTCTGCTAGATGAGTGTAAACTGCGTCTGGATGACCCAGTAGACCAGTGGCTACCCGAACTTGCAACCCGCAAGGTACTGAAGCGACCCGACGGCCCATTGGATGATACCGTTCCCGCGCTACGGCCGATCACCGTAAGGGACCTATTGACCTCCACGTTCGGACTCGGAGTGGATTTGACTTCGCTTAACTTTCCAATCATGGCAGCAGTTTTCGAGCAAGGGATTTTCCCTCAGAATATGACAGAATATCCTACCCCAGATGAGTGGATGCGCCGTCTTGGCACTCTTCCACTGATGTACCAGCCCGGAGAAAAGTGGCAATATCACATCAGCCACGATGTACTCGGCGTGCTAGTTTCTAGGGTCACGGGTCAGCCGTTCGAGATGTTCCTGCGCGAACGTATTCTCGATCCATTGGGAATGAAGGATACCGGTTTCTACGTTCCTGCTAACAAGATTGACAGGTTGCCACCTGCCTACAGTCCCGATCCACAGACTGGGGAATTCATCGTATGGGACGAAAGTGCTGGTGGACAGTATAGTCAGCCTTTGGTGTTCCATTCAGGCGGTAGTGGGCTTGTCTCCACCGTCGACGACTACCACTCGTACTTCCAGATGCTGCTGAATCATGGGATGCACGGAACCAAACGGATCCTGTCTCGACCCGCCGTCGAGCTGATGACGACCAACCGTCTCACTCCCGAGCAAGAAGCCGCCAGAGACGCCTTGGCCAAAAACAATGTCCATGTGTCGCACGGCCAGGGGCAGCATGGCGGCTGGGGTATGGGAATGGCGGTGCGTACCTACCGCGGTGACTACGCGTCTATCGGCCAGTTCGGCTGGGATGGAGGAACAGGCACCTCGGTGTACGCTGACCCAGACAAGCAGCTAATCGGAATCCTGCTTACCCAGGTCGGGATGTCTACCCCGGATTCAGCACGGCTTATCCACGACTTCTGGACCACGGTCTACCAGGCAATCGAAGACTGATACTAGTGGTTCGGAATCCTGATCTTAACATTTAACTTTGCAAGTGGGAGTGTAATACTTAAAGAAAGCATTAAAAAGCTCCAAGGAATCATTCCTTGGGGCTTTCGGCTTGTAGTGAACCCCTTAGTTTTCTACAAGCTTCTATAATACAGCCCTGGTGTGTTAACTTAATACAAATATATATTTATGACACTACCTAAGTTATGATTTTTTTTTCCACTTAAGGATAGCCCTAACCAATAATTGACCTAAAAAATAAATGAAAGAAGTAATCAAAATTACTTTATCTCTATCAAAAGGTTTAAACCAATATGTATCATTTTCTATAAACTTAGATGCTAAATAAAATGATATTAGACTTTGAACAATTGAAAGAAGGAATATTTTTAAAAAACTCATATTTCTAGTAGTGATTGCTGCTAGGGTGACAAAAAATAAAAAACCTACAAATAAAAAAGGTGCATTTTGATCTTTCAAGTGCTGACCATATTCGTAAAAGTGGAATAGAAAAGGTACTGGAATTAATAAGATAATATAGTTCAAATATTTCATATTTTGTCTCCTCAAAAAAAGTCTACAACTATATATTTTATCACAGATGTTAATATATGGTAATGAATAATCTGATTAATATTTCAGTAACAGTTTCTGCTTTTTAAATTATCTGTCTCTTTAGTAAAAAGAGTTTTTTATTTATCTTTTATATTCGTTATTTTAATTACACTATAATAAACAATCCAAAATAGTAGAATGATAAATACTGAATAATTTTTTTTATCCTCTGGCAATAAAACTAAAGCTAGAATAAATAAAAAGACATTAGGAATTAGTAAAATCCAATATAATTTCTGTTTGGTCATTTTTTAAATCATCTCCTTTTGTATAAAAAATGCGATACCTCCTTATTGAAGTATCGCCACACGATAGGTAGACTCTGTAATAACTTATTGCAGATTGGTTAAAAATGATTGGAAATAATTTCGAAATGACTTGTTTACTTAATATAGCTGCTACATTGAAGAAGATTATCGATACATACAACAGAAATAATAACTTTTCACAAAGTAGCGACCCCTTTTTTACTTAGTCACCAAATTCGCTTTCTTCGCCCCCACAAAAATCGTAACAAGGATACTACAAATACTAATAATAGCCCCTAGAGCCCCGTTAACAATTACCCAAATGCTAGGAATCATAAAGCCAACTAGAACAAGACCTAAAAACCCAAAAACGAAAAACACTTGATAAATAGCTGAAATGATTCTTAGTACAAGAAGATTAAAAAACGAAAAAATCAAAGGTAGTAAAAATAGCATGACTAGTATTCCAGCATTTAACCACATAATGGCTGGTTCATCGAATGAAACAGTATTAGGGCCTGTTGGATATTTAGCAGCTAATAATAAAGCTGTAATAGCTAATATCAAAGTGATAAACACCATAGAAAATCTTTTTACCATAACAAATACTCCTTTTTAGTCTTTACGTATAAAGTCTTTACTCTAAAATATAAACTTAGTAGCTTGCTAGGTGCTTAAGTGTGAGACTCCTGCAGGAAGGTGAGACCCAATTTACACTGAGGGAGGATCGACACCTACCACGCAGAAAGCAAACACTGCACATCTATCAAACTAACACCTAATTAAAGGTAACAAAATTGAGCACTATCACAATTTTTCGTTTAGTGCATTTTTTTACAAACTTGAGGTTTAAAGGTACCCCATTTGTACATAAAAGGTCGCCAAATACAGAAAGATGTACTCTTTCTAGTGTATGTAAAATGATGAGTGAGTTTAAACGGGACGAATAAAATCTCCTTGAATAGGCTCTAAAACATTCTCAAAACGAATACGAATGGATTGACCATTTGCGTAATGAGGTGAATTCATTACTTGAAAATGCAAATGAGGTTCAGTCGAATTACCGGAATTTCCACATTGCCCTATCAACTGTCCACACTTTACGGACTCTCCCTCTTTCACAACGATAGAATTTTGTTTTAAATGTGCTAGCATACTATATTCATTGTTTTGATGTTCAATGACAACACAGTTTCCTTCAGGCTGGCTTGCATTTGTTTCGCCAATTTCATTATCTTTCATTCCATCGATTATTTTTACAACCTTCCCATCTGCTGGTGCGATGATCTCTTTATTAAAGGCATAATAATTCTCTTTTTTGTCCATAGAACCATTGTAAGATTGGCCATCCTTCACGATGATTAAATCATACGCATACCTTTGAGCTTCATGGACATAATGATAATTAATAAATTGGTTTGTGCCTCCCCAAAAAACAAACCATTCCTCCTTTATCGGCATAATATAACTATTCTTCGTATATTGTCGGTCACTTTCCGGATAGGTAACAAATGGTGCAAGATATAATCCATGAATCGTGTTACTGCTATCAAACGCAACACTAATGATTTTTTCTCTCTTACTATCCAGCCACAAATATTGCGTTATATTGTTAGTTAGGCTTGTGCTCATTTCTAACGTATAGCTCTCCACGCCACTATTAAAGGACTCTCCAAACTCAATAAATTGCTCGATTGATACTAATTTTTTAAACTCCTCAGTTGTTTGAGCATAAATGATTGAAAACTCCCCATTTAAGAACCTATATCCGAAATCCTCAGGTGTGACAATGAATGTATTTTTTTCTGCCATATTAATACCTCCTCATTCTTAATTTATAATACGAACGAAAATGGGAAAAGTTTCTAGAAATTAACCTTAATTTAACAAATGTTGTGGTTCCTCCTCTGCTGGTCTGAACTTTTGATAAATAAAAAAAGCCACCATTATTGATGGCAGCTTGATTTATAAGTAAAAGTAGATATTAATTTAATAGTAATTCTTTTCTAATTAAGTTAACGACAATTAAATAGATATAAACCGGAGTTAAAAATGTGACATAGGAGGCCAGCTCATTTAATGGTAAATCAAGGCATATAATAAATACTACTCCTACAATGCTATAAGTAATAAATGATAGGATAAGCTTATATTTTCTGGAACTTATTCTACATATTTTTAACAAGACATCATTGATTAAGGTTGTTGGGAGTCCTAATATTAGATAAATTAATCCAAAGATGAGTGGATAGAACCAAAAAATATGTAAGGTAAAGCCATAATTATCAGGTGAAAAGAATTCAGGATCAGTAAAAAGACCAGTGATGAAAAGTATAGCTACTGAGACTGGAGATGAAATAAGAATAGCTAGAAGAATTTTATTTAAATAGCTCATTTTCGTTACTCCTTTTTTAAATTGAAATCCTTTGATATATTATAATATATTTCCTAAACACTTTTCCCTCTTTATGAGATTGGAAATCCATTGTTCAATATCCCCAGTCATCAACACGCCAATGATCACTTTTACTATCCCTTATTAATATCCACTGCCAATCGGATTGAGTTGAGTCTGGCTCGAAACTTCCATCGCCCCCGGAGGAATTTACTTCAAAGTTAGATAATAATACCATTACATTTTCTTCTTTTATACCGTTCGATGATCCTTTGCCATATTGTAAATAATCTTTAATAAGTCTATCTGATTTGCTTTCCGAATACCATAATTCCGTAAGCTTACATCCTTGAAATGACATGAATTTTTTCTTGACACTTCCTATTGCTTCATTGATTTCCTTCTCAGTAAACTTAGTAGATTCACCAATACTTACTTGAGCATTATTGGTTTTACCAATTTGGCTATATATCAAGATTGACAGCAAAACGACTATTATACTAAAAGAAAATATGGTCTTTTTCATATAAGCTCCATTACTAGTTTAGATTTGTTGGAAAATGTTCTTTTACTAGACAAGTAGAATTACGCCTATTTTTTCTTCAATAAACACAAATGTATCATGAATTAACTTTCCACAATAAACTGGTGCTTCATTCAACTTTTGTATTCTCTATCTTAACTTTTTCCCTCGCAAAACCTAAATATCGAGTTCCTTGAAAGGTTAACATCCCAATGTCTTCTTCGGAGAGTAAACCATACTCTTTCCCCGAAACATGGAACTCCAAACGGTCACCACTTTCGAACTCGAAAGTTACAAAATATCTTGTATGTGTACTTGAAGAATGGTGGTGATGGTCATCATGATGATGCATATTTGTACGTCTGGAAACATCTGCTCGTTTTGATGTAACGATAGCTTTTACACTTAGTCTTGGAGACTGCTCATTTTTCTGCCACTGACCAATCCCTTTGAAAGCTGAAAATAATATTCCACCAATAACGAATACAAAAATAATGCCAATAAAAATAGGGGCGATTTCAAACATAGGATCATCCATGAAAAAGGGGTCTAACATGTAAAAACTCCTTCCGTACATCTATCATTAAATTTCATATGTAGTATATAAAATTTATTCATTCTATTTTAGCATTATTTTCCTATTTGGAAACTATTCAGTTCAATAAAAAATGCGTCACCTTTTGTGGTCACGCAAATTTTCAAAAACTACTCCCAAACTTTGTCTAATTTATCCGAATAGAAATCAATTGCCTTTTTATAACTTATTATTTCAGCGTCATTTGTTGTCTCAATTAAGCATTTTAGTAACAGCTCCATCGCTTTACTATGCTCGTTTAAATTATATAAGGTCATCGAATAGAAGGTTTTCATTGCTCTATTAGTAGGGAATAATTCAATTGCTTTTTGAAAAGTCGTTTTTGACTTTTCATATTCTCCTAATGTTCTATATGTACTACCTAATCCTAAAAATGCTCCTTCAAGTTCCACTGAGGACAAACCTAGCTTGATTGCCTTTTCGTAAAAAGGTACGGCATTTACTTCTTCACCTAATACGTCAAAACTCCAGGCGCATTGATAGTTGATCGTGCCATTATCGGGGAACTCCTGTACCAATTTTAGAAGTAATTTATTCGATTCTTTATAATTTCCTTTTTCTCGTAAATTGATCGCTTTCTCTAATTCCCTTTCCATTACTCTTTCATCTCCAATGCGCTATCAGATTATGATTCTCGTAAAGATTATAATTTCTTTTCAAAAAAGGATAAGGATAATTGTTCATTTACACTAACTTCTTTAATGAGTTGAAATCCATTCTTTTTATAAAAATTTACGGCTGGAGTATTTTTAGAACCAGTTGCTACTTTCATTGTTTCAGCTTTGAAATTGCTTTCAATAAAATTTAAAAGCAACTGAGCGATTCCTTTTCTAAAGTGTTTTGGATGAACGATTAGTCTGTGTATATCAATTTCCGCATCGTTCGCCTTGAAAGACAAAGCACCACATAGTTCTTCATCTTCATAATAACCAATGAACGTTTCCTCGCAATTTTGCAATGTATGAACAGTATCCTTTAATGGTGGTATATCATATGAACCTATTATTTCTGCTTCTACTTTATATGATGGTATTTGAATGTTTAAAACGTCTTCAGCGTGTTTTCTATTAGTAATGTCAATTGTTTTTATCATATGGACTCCTTATATAATTATTTTCATCTTTATATATAATTTTTAAAAAGGCTATTGCTTTACCTTTGGGAATAGTAGTGAGATGGTTAGCCCAGAACCAAGCTCTGATTTTGCATCTAACTGAATTGCTAAATCATTAGCCATTCTGCTAACTAAAAAAAGTCCCATACCTGTTGCTTCTCTTGTATAAGTACCTCTCCTTCCAGTAAAGCCCTTATCAAAAATAAATGGTAAATCTTCTTCAAATACGCCAGGACCATTATCACGAATATGCAAAATGGTTTGATTACCTGCTTCATCATGCACTGTTTCAAATTGTAATATTGGATGTTCCTGATTTTGTGCAGCGTGCTTCGTACTATTAGTGATGATTTGTTCTAAGATAAAAGCTAATCCTTTCCGGTCAGAGAAGATTTCCGCTTCATCACCTTTGAACTGTATTTGAAAACCTGCTTCATCTAATATTGGTTGATGGTTTTCAATTGTCTGTTTACAAAAAGCTAGTAAGCTTATAGACTCAAAAATATAATCCTTATGAGCAGCCCCAAGTCTTGCAAAATAGAGGATGCGCTCTACATCTCCAAGCATCTGCTCTCGAATATGGAGCATACGCTGTCGAACAAGGGGAGACATTTCGTCACTGCGGTTATCTAAAATTAGTGTCATCAATGACAGAGGCTTTTTAATTTCGTGAACCCAGCCTTCTATATAGTTTTCATACTCGTTCAACTCAATAACTTGCTCATTAAGCTCCGCCTGATAGGATCTTATGGCACTCCCTATTCGACGGATAAAAGGCCAATGTGTTCTAGGAGATACCTTGCATAATATTTCTTCATTCGTCTCAGTCGCTTCTAATAAAAAATTTTGAAAGGCAGCTTCTATGATTTTTTGCTTTCTCATAATCATGAATATAGACATCGATATCATCGCTAGAGTAAAAACGATCATTAGCCCTACTAACACCTTAAAGGTTTCTGGGTAAGCCAACCAGGCTAAAAAGCTAAATAGGAAACATGTAGCTATGAAAATAAGAAACCAAAGCTTATAAGCATTAAAACTATCATAGATTTGCTTTATCCAGTTCATCGTTCTCCTTGCCCCTTAAGTCTATAACCTTGGCCCCGGACTGTTTCGACTTGATTTTCCAGATTTAATTGTCGCAGTGTTTTTCGCAAGCGGGTGAGATTTACTTGTAATGCATTCTCATCAATATACTGGTCTGTTCCCCATAAAAGCTCACTCAATGTAGACTTTGATACAACGTCAGGTCTATTCTGTACTAAAGCCAATAAAATTCTGCCTTCATTAGCGGATAATAATAATGATTCAGTTCCCTTATACAAAGTAAAGGTATTTGGGTCTAGCAAAAAATTGCCACCATCTATTAAACCGGGCTGTCCCGCAAATCTTCTAAGCAGGTTTTGAATGCGTGCTAATAATCGATCTCGATTACATGGCTTTGTAAGATAATCATCTGCCCCTAAATGAAGACCATGTAATTCATCTTGTAATTTATCTCTGGATGTAAGGATCAATATCGGACCAATTCCTTTTGATTTAAGACTTTTGCAAATTTCAAATCCTGATTGTTCCGGTAAATTGATGTCTAATAAGACTAAGCCAGGTGCTAAAGCGACAATTTTAGGAATGATTTCATGGAAGTCATCAATTGCTAACACTTCATAGCCTGCTTTTTGTAACATATCCATTAACTCTTCTCTTAACAATGAATCATCTTCAACAATTATGATCCTCGCCACTTCAGCACCTCCTTCGATGTAATATTTCATAGTTCCTTAATCTATGTTAGGCTTCCACCGCAATTTATCTATTTCATGATCTGCCGAACGGGCAACTGCTACTCCATAAATCACAAAAATGAGGATGACAATACATGCAAAGGAAAGGGCAATAGGGTAAAGTAACGCATTATCTTTAAAGTGAATAATAAGAAATGAGACCATCGCTCTTATCCCAACAGCACCACTCACGCACGCAAGAGACATAGGTAAAAGAAAGGTGAGCAATACCTGTCGATGCATCGACTTTTTCATTTGGTTACGTTTTGCCCCTAACATCGAAAGCGTTACATAGCGTTGTCCAGTCTGCTTCATCTGTGTCAAAAATTGTAAAGCCAATAACGTACAAGCAATAATCAAGAATAAGAATCCCATATATAAGACGGTATAGCTTCCGGCAACAACATAGAAGAGCTGGCGTCCAAAGTTTTGTAAATAACTTTCAAACTTGAAGCCGGCAGATTTTAATACATCTCTAGCCTCCATCATGGGGGTCATTAAACCTTGTTCGTCTTGCAGCTTTTGTGGAATGCGAAAATTCCAATATGACACATAGGTTTCCGTATCTAATAATTGTTTAAACATATCGTCGGGGACGATAAATGCCGAAAAAATTGGTACAGAACGGTCTGCTACTAATCCTCTCATTGGCAGGGAGGGGCGTATATAGATTGCTTGGTCATGAATGCTCATCAAGCTTTGCCCTTCTTTAGCGGCCCTTTCAAGAATCTGATCTAGTACAGGCATGCTCTCAAGATTCTTCATAGGCATAAAATCTGGATTAAAGTATAAAGCTATTTCATCTGATTGCAGGTTCAGAGGTTTTTCTCCGAGCGCCTTTAAAAGTCCGTTATAAGATGATTCAGGAATAAGGTAAGGTGTTCTTGTATCCATCTCCAGAACTCCAAAAAGATTAAGTGCTTCTGGGTTTTCCGAGCTGACACTATAACTTTGCGCTTCTCCAGATAAAATCTGCTCCTTATAGTTGCTTGGCAAAGCCATAATAATTTGCTCTCTTAATTTAGACCAATCAACTAATGACAATGGCATTCCATCTTCTAGGCGCTCATCCTGATGTTTCATCTTTCCAATTTCCAGGAGGTTTAAGTCCTCTACATATGGTACCATTTTTTCTGATGTAAGAAATTGCTTAATTTTCTGATTATCCCCATTAACGGTAAAATCATATAGAGAGGAGGTTCTAGTAAAAACATTTTCTAAACTTATAACAGATGAAGTACCGTTTGCTATTAAAATAATAGACAATGTGATGAGAATAGAGGTTACAGCAACAGAAATATATCTATTTGCAATGTTCTCTTGAAATTGCCTTAATGTAAATGTGTGTAGACCTTTAGTGGATTTATGCTTAAACAAGCCTGCCAATAAGCCTAATAATTTTCCTAATCCCTTCATAAAAAGGATCGTTCCTACACTTCCAAGAGCCAATGCCACAAACAGAAGCAGTCCTCCAAAATCCATAAAGCGATCTAAAACAATCCAATAGGCAACACCTAATAAGACAGAACCTACTAATATAGTAAGGATATTGCCTTTAAAATGCCCCATATTTTGCTTCTTATCCATTTGCCCATAAAGCAATTGCTGAACCTCTTGATTAAATAACTTTCCACCAAGAATGACTAATGCGAGAAACTGGATGAATAAAAACCCAATGATCGTAGAGATAACCGCACCTACTGATAAGCTTAGTTGATGACCGATAATTCCTTGTCCTACTAATCTAGAAACTGCTAAACTAATTAGTTCTGCTAAAAATGCGCCAATGAAAAGGCCTAAAATGAGGGCGAAAATAGACGTAATGAACCCTTCTGCTAGAAGATGAAGAATAAGGCGCTCCTTGCGCATTCCTAGCATGAGATAAAGCCCAAACTCTTGACTTCTTCGATGTAATTGGTACCGATTCGCAAACAAAATCAAGAAAAACAATAAAAATAACGCAAATGCATATACAATTGGCATTTGAGCTAGCAGTTTATTAATGGAATCACTCTCAAACTCCTTCAGAAATAAAATAACATCCTGTCTACCAAGTGAAAGAATAATATAAAACGACGCAATTGCTGTTACAAGCGTTGCAAAGTAAATGAAATTCTCCTTACGACTACGTTTTGCATTACGATAAACAAGCCTAGAGAACATTTGCACTTCCACCTCCAAGCTGAGCCATTAACTGCAAAATTCGATCATAATAGTTCGCGCGAGACTCGTCATGCTTGCGTCGCAGCTCATGAAAGATGACACCATCTTGGATAAAAAGAATTCTAGAGCAAAAGCTTGTTGCATTCGGATCATGGCTAACCATCAAAATCGTTCTTCCACTTTCATGATTTATCCCCTCAAGCTTATTCATTAAGATTCGTGCAGAACGTGTGTCCAATGCTCCTGTCGGTTCATCTGCAAGAACAATATCTGGATCCGTAATCAAACTACGTGCAGCTGCTACCCGCTGTTTCTGTCCTCCAGACATTTGAGAGGGAAATTTATTGAGAATATCCGTAATTTCAAAGAAACTTGATAAATCATCTAGCTTAGCACGTGCCTTTGCAAAGTCCATCCCGTGAATAGACAGGGGTAATAGGATATTTTCTTCTCCAGTTAAATTGTCAAGCAGTGCAAAATCTTGAAACAAATAGCCGATTCGACTCCCCCGATACTCCGCTAAATCCTTACTATCAAAAGCACTGATGTTTTTTCCATTTAAAAGCACACGCCCAGAGGTTGGTTTTATAATTGTGGCAATACAGTTTAATAATGTTGTTTTACCAGAACCGCTTGGCCCCATTATACCTAAGAATTCTCCTGGGAGAATGTCAAAGCTAACACCGTTTAAAGCCTTTGTTACATTGTCTTGTTTACCATAGTTTTTTTGTAAGTCTTGAACCTCTAGTAATTTTCCTTGTCCGACCACTGTATATGACTCCTTCCATATGATCATTTTCGAAATTGCTAGCGAATGAGCTATACACATTATAACCAGTTATAATAGGCGGAAAATACTTACAGATGATGCAAGGATTGATGGGATGGTTTTATTAGAGTTGGAGAAATGGCTAGAGATTAATACAATTTATTTGCGAAGTGATGAAATATAACAAAGAGGTTATATTTACTTATTATGATAAAGGAGATATTTAAGCTTTATGTCGGACAAATTCATTTTATAGATACAATCAGGCATGAATTAAGGCTAATAGATAGTCATATAGATGTATTTATAATTAAGTTTGAAGATGTACTAAGAGTAGATTTTCACGAGGTGGAATAAGTATTCATATAATAAGTGAAAAGGAAAGAGATTTTTCACTTATCTCTTTGTTCGCCCATAAGCTAAAAGTGGGGGGGATGATTGTGTATTTACGAAATCAAATGGACATAACTGCTTATCATCAAAAATATTTTCGTCCATCTTGTTTGCCAGCTTTAAATTTAAGATTTGCAACATCAGAGTTTTTCCATCCTTATTATGAAAAAACTCATAATCAAATTATAGTACCTACAGAATTAACAAGAACCCCTGAAGATACACTTATTAACTATTTTAGTATTTTACGTGAGGCGGAAAACGTGTTAGGTAGAAGTTGCGGATCAATTGGTCATGCACGAGTTCCATATCCACTTGCCTACAATTTTTTATCTGAAGAGTATCAAAAAAAATTAAGCTATGAAGAATATCTTAGTTCATTTGCTGGGATAGGACATACTAGTTTGCTCAAACTTTGTCGAGTACCAGATCTAAAACAAGGAATTAAGTTTTTTTATGAAATTGAAACAATTGAAGCATTTGAAGGCAAGGAAGTTGAGTATTTTGGCTATTCTTACGGATTTATCCAGCTTGTTTTCGAACCTGGAGGGTATCGAATTTCAGATTTACAGCAGTTTCCGGAGGATTTTCTATGTGCACCTTACCATCTCTGGCAACATGATGGGGAAGCAGTTGTGGATGTGAAATATGGATATTGGTGCAAATTGATTCAAAAAAGATACCCAACTACAAAAAGTGGTTATATTAAAAAGATTTACTTTCATGGTAATGATAGAGCTGATTATTATTTTATATTCTTTACATTAACGAATGGAACTGATGTAGAAATTGCTCAATTTCGCAGAGTAGGCGATGAAAATTGGAAACAGGTCAATATGAAACCTGAAGAAGAGTATTTAACATAATTAATAGGCTTATAAATCATATACTTATTTTTTACCATTCTGTACCTTGTATTCAATAAACAGATAAAGTGATCTTCAAAAAATCGAAGTTCTTTTTTGAGCCGATAACATTATATAAGTTGACTGGATTTGTTTGCATAACCTCTTTGAGAAGTTTATTCAACTCCCTCAGTTTAATATGAATATCTCTCGAATGCTCACTTATTCGCAGGATTTCATAACCCTTTAAATTAGATTTATGGGTAATGGATATGAGTTCAGATCATTTTGGCTTCGTGAAGGCATAGTGA
>NZ_CADEPK010000452.1 GCF_902829255.1 Metabacillus niabensis
ATAAAATTTTAACCAATGACCATAAAAATTTAAATCCCCATTTTATTAATTTCCATAAAATATTTACAGCTCCTAAAATAATTGCGATTAAAAGCTGGATAGTTCCAACGATCGGTTTCACAATCATAAGTTGGCCAGCTCTAATGAATAAACGGTAAATCGTTAGGCTTGTCTGTATGAATAATTCAAGTAGCTGTAAATATATTTTTTTGAGAAGACTTTGATAGGCAGCATAACCACAAAGAACAGCAAGGAAGATGTAGATTCTTAATTCGCCCTCATTAACGAGTAGCAATAGATAAAAGAGTATGAGTCCTTGTACAAGCCAAAACAATAAGTCATTAATAAAGACAACCCATCTTGCCCTTAATGGTCGCTTTAAAAAGCGACCATATGTATCAAGAGCAGCTCCGAGCCATCCCCCCATACCAACCATTGCCAGCATTGTATAAAATTGAGTTGTTAAGCTCATTTAAATAACTTGCTAAAGAGTCCTTTAGCCTTCTCCCCATGCTGTTCATCTAAGTAGATTAAATCAAATATCCGGCTTCCTTTTATTGATACTACCCCTTTATCTACATCAAGATTTTTCATTTGAAGATTTTGTCCACGAATAGCCAAAGCCCCCATCACTGTATCTAAGAGAAACTCCTCGCTATCAAAGCTTTCAACCTGTTTAACGCCTGTAATCTCTATCAGCTTTCTCCCTTTCATGATAACGTCATGCTCTAGGTTTGGACCTTTATTGACAGATGAATGATTATCATAATAATTATTCATAGCTACCTCCGCATTCTAAGTCGTTTTCTTCTACATGTTATGTCGTTAGAATGCGTTTTAGAACAAGCTCTATTGAAATGGAATCGCTATTTATTAATAGATTTTATAGGTGTTATGTTATAAATTTAAGTTAATCTTGACTGACTTTCTCTTCCTTCACAATTCGATAGAGATCAGCTGCATCTTCTTTTCTAGTCGTCTCTTTAATATCCAAAATTTCAACCGTTACTAATTTTTGACCAAATCGAATAAGTAGCTCATCACCGATTTTCACATTTGAGCTTGCTTTTCCAGCAACGCCATTTATTAAAATTCTCCCCTGATCCGCAATTTCTTTTGCTAACGTTCTTCGTTTAATTAATCGTGATACTTTTAAAAATTTATCTAGTCTCATCTTCTATCCCTCTTTATCTATTTTCTTTGCTTCATCCCAAAAGTGATCCATCTCTTCCAACGACATGTCTTGGAGACTTTTCCCACTTTCTAATGCCTTAGTTTCAATATAACGAAATCGATTATAAAATTTTCTATTTGTCGAAATTAATGCTTCTTCAGGCTCAATATTATAATATCTACCAACATTTATTAGGGCAAATAAGACATCTCCAAATTCCTGCATCGCATTTTTCCCGTTGGCATCTTGTTTTAATTCCATTTCAAATTCCGTTATTTCTTCCTTTACCTTTTCCCATGTTTCTTCAATTACTGGCCAATCAAACCCAACCTTTGCAGCCTTTTTCTGTAGCTGATAAGCTCTTGATAATGCTGGAAGTGCCTTTGAAACGTGATCAAGGATCGAACTTGTTTCTAAGCCTCCCTTTTCTCCCTGCTTAATCTTGTCCCAATTAGATAAAACATCATCTGTCGAATTGATAGTCATATCACCAAATACATGTGGATGCCTACGAACCATTTTATCTGCAACCTCTTTGATTACGTCATTGATCGAAAACATTCCCTCATCTTCACCGATTTGTGCATGTAGGACAACTTGTAAAAGAACATCACCAAGCTCTTCAATCATATGGTCTATATCTTCTTCTTCAATCGCTTCTATCAATTCGTAACATTCTTCAATTAGATATCTTT
This sequence comes from Metabacillus niabensis, assembly GCF_902829255.1. Classification (GTDB taxonomy): domain Bacteria; phylum Bacillota; class Bacilli; order Bacillales; family Bacillaceae; genus Metabacillus; species Metabacillus niabensis. Next base: position 1,870 of record NZ_CADEPK010000452.1, read on the forward strand.
TTAACGATTGATGAGTCTGTTCTTTATCCCATGGACAGCCATTTGGCCCCCTTAGTTTAGCAATAATCTTACGGAACTCAGAAAATTGATGATACAGTATTTCTTGGTTTTCAACAGGAGGAACATATATACTCGTTAAATTATTAATTGACACCTCACGATCTAGTTCATAAAGAGGCACTTCCTTAATTTGTTCAAGACTACTGCCTGCTGCTGTAACAATTTTTACCTTATACTCATCAGGTAATTGTTCCATTAGTGTTAATTTAACCTCTGAAGCTACCATTTGATCGTATACTTGAGTGATGATAAGATGCCCTCGTAATTGAAGATGCTCACTTTCTAGCCCTAATGCATCAACTAGCTGAAATCCTTCAATAGGGTCAATTTCGAGTGCTTGAAACATTGCATCTATAAAGCTTTGTCCACCTTGTACAATGATTGTATAACCTTTTTGTCTCCCTTCAGTTAACAATATTTGAACGGTTTTTTCAGCAACTAAAGGGTGTCCTGGCACTGCATAAACAATGTCTTCTACTTCCGCTTCTTCCAATAAGATATTAGCAATATTTCGATAGACGTCTTCAAAGTCCTGATTTGCTTCATAAACATCATCAAATGATCGATAGGTAATCGTCTCGTTTAATTCATCTATAACCGGATGTTCCTTTGTGCGTAAAAACAAATGCTTAGTCTCAGTTAATAGTCGATACACTCCAAAAGGCAATTGGTTAAGGTCCCCGGCACCTAGTCCGACAATTTTAATTTCCTTTGCCATTTATAACCCTCTTTTCTTCTTTTACAAATTTCTTTATAAAAGGTATGTATTGTAGTTCTTCCTTCGTAAAAACGTTTGTCTTAAAAATAGACCAAAGATAAATACCTCCACCACTAATGATGGCAATAAAAGTTATATATGTTGCATGAAGTCGATTCTCTAAATCAAAAAAGAGTTCTGCCCCATTTAATAATCCAATTACGAAACATAGCATAACCACGATCGAGAGTCCTATTTTACCAATACTCTTCAAATCACTAAACGGAAAACCCTTACGCGCTAAATACACCATGACAATCAATGCGATTATGCAGTAGGAGATAACCGTAGAAACTCCCGCTCCTATTTCACCATATTTCGGTATGAGTGATAAATTCAAGGCATATTTACCTGCTACACCTACAAGTACGGCAAAAGCAGGAATAAAAACAAACCCAAGTCCCTGCAAAATTGAAAAAACCGTTAAACAAAGAGATGTAAATAAAATCGATATACTTAAGACCATAAGAACTAAAGAACCTTTATTGTCTGTAAATAACATAACATTTGCAGGCTTCATCACCGCAATTAAGCCTGCTGAAGCACCTGCACTTACAACAAGACAAAGTTTTATTGATAAATTTATTTTTTCCCATATTAGCTGAATCCGATTTGATATTTTTGCTCTTGCAATCAGTGGTACTAACGACAGTGCTAATGAAGTTGCAACAACAGTTCCTAACTGAATTAACGGTTGTCCTCGGTCATATATTCCCTTTGTTTCCTTCGCAACCATTTTATCCATTCCACCCTCAACTAATAACGCATACAAATTAAGCGCATCAATAAGCTGGATAAAAATTAACAATAAACTACTAAACGCAATCGTCCAACTATACGTCACTAACGATAATAAAATTTTACCTGTCGATATAGGGGCAGTCATATTCCAACTTATTTTTGATTGACTCCCTTTTTTTCTCCATAAAACAAGCAAAATACCAAATGCTGCAACACTTCCAATAACAGAGCCTATTAATGCACCGAATCCAACTTCATACTGATTATAGCCTGCTCTAACTAAATAATATGAGGATAACAAAATAATAGAAACCCTTACGCCCTGCTCAACAACTTGTGATGTAGCAGTTGGCTCCATTATTTGCTGTGATTGATAGTATCCTCTAAAAATTGAAACAAACGGAATAATAATAAAGGCTATTGACGCAATTCGGATGAGTGGTGCTAACTGTTCATCTCCCATAAAAATCGCAATATGATTAGAAAAAAGGTAAAGACATAAAAATAATATAAGACCGCTTATAAATAAATAGATAAAGGAAACCGCCAAAATTTTCGAGCGTATTTTCAATGACTTACCATATCCGTAGTCCATCATAACCTTTGAAATCATAACTGGAAAACCAGTGGTTGCCAGAATGACACTCATCCCGTAAAAGGGATAGACTTGCTGATAAATATAAAAACCGATATCTCCTACAATATTTTGGTAGGGAACTCGATATGCTGCACTTAGAACTTTTGTAATAATCCCTGCAATCGTTAGAATAACCGCTCCTTGCATTGCAAGATTTATACTGTTTTTCTGGACGTTCATGTCCTTCTCCTCTCATTTCTTCTATCTGCCATTATACCACACTCATTTTACACTACTTGGTAATGAAGGTGCTCTACCATGCTATAAATTGCCAATTTTCAAGCATAAAAAAAAGGTAGCCCATTTGCTACCCCTTTTTCTTACGATTATTGCTCCATCTGGCGAGCTAAAAACCCAGCAGCTGTTTCAACTGCTTTATGCTCAACCTCACCAATTGCTTGGTCCTTCGAAAAAATGATAACTGCTCCGATTGGGTCACCATTAGCGACAATTGGTCCAATCGTATACGATTTAACTTCCTCACTTACCCCTTGGATAATCTGAGTTTCTCCACCATCTGTTTTTAAGATAGAACTTCTCTCTTCCATTACCCGCTCGACAACTTCACTAATGTTTTTATTTAAGTAATCCTTTTTCGAACCACCTGAAACCGCTATATACGTATCTCGATCACAGATTAATACCGGATGACCTAAACTGTCATAAAGTGCATCTGCATATTCCTTTGAAAAATCGCTTAGTTCACTTATCGGTGAGTATTTTTTTAAGATCACTTCACCATCGCGGTCAACAAAAATTTCTAGTGGATCTCCTTCGCGAATTCGGAGTGTTCTCCGAATTTCCTTTGGAATTACTACACGACCTAAATCATCAATACGACGAACTATACCAGTTGCTTTCATCTTATGTTGCCTCACTTTCATCGGATGATAGGAAAAAAGATGATTGTTTTTAAACCCCTGTTTTTTAGTGAATTTACATTTAATTTAGTTATGATTTATTCGACAAGATTTCAAAGATATGACAGGAGTTTTCTTTTTATGTAACAATCACCATTTGTTGAATTTAGTATCCTACACATGTTTTGTAATATACATAAGAAAGTGATTTTTTCATATTTTTTGTTCGTCGTAAAATTATTCAGCTTAACCAAACATATTGTGTGGTAAACCAATTAGTTTTGTGTGATTCCCTCTTTTTTCACATGAGCTAATCCATTTAATAGCTCTTTTATAATAGCTAACCATTGTTGTTCTGATAATCCCTTTGTATTAACGGTAATTTTCAGTCTTCCTCCGTCCATTCCAAGACCAACTGTTCTGCTGTGCTTTGAGCTTAGTTCAAAAAGAAGATGACCATCAATTCGATTACTCGCTTCTTCTTCAATTAAAATATTTACAATTTCCTTTTCCTGCTTGATAAGCTCGACACGTTCTTGCATAGCAAATACTTTAATCGTTGCTATTTGGAATAAATAATCAACCTCAATTGGATATTCTCCAAATCGATCGACGATTTCCTCTTGAAGCTCCTCTAATTCTTGTAACGATGTTATTGATCTAAAACGCTTATACATATCAATCTTTTGACGACCATCAGAAATATAATCCTGTGGTAAATATGCATCTACCTGTAAATCAATTTCAACATCAATTACTTTTTCCTTAGGCTTATCTGTTCTTCTTTCTTCAATTGCTTCTTTTAACATTTGTGAGTATAAATCAAATCCTACTGAATCAATAAATCCATGCTGTTGAGCGCCTAATAAATTCCCTGCACCTCTTATTGACAAATCTCGCATTGCAATTTTAAAACCAGATCCTAATTCTGTAAACTCTTTAATCGCTTGAAGCCTTTTTTCTGCTACTTCTGTTAACACTTTATCCTTTCGATGAGTGAAATAAGCATATGCTATACGATTTGAGCGACCTACTCTTCCTCGAAGCTGATAAAGCTGAGATAATCCCATCTTATCTGCATCATTAACAATTAACGTGTTAACATTCGGAATATCTACACCTGTTTCAATAATCGTTGTACTTACTAAAACATCGTACTCACCTTCAAGGAAATTTAGCATTACTGACTCAAGCTCATTTTCCGTCATTTTTCCATGCGCATAGGTTACTCTTGCATCAGGAACGAGCATTGAAATCTCTTCTGCCTTACGCTCAATATCCTCCACACGGTTATATAAGAAAAATACTTGACCACCACGCGCTAGTTCTCTTTCGATTGCCTCTCTTACAAGCGCACCGTTATACTCGACAACATAAGTTTGAACAGGAAAGCGATTCTCTGGCGGTGTTTCAATTACCGATAAATCACGAACGCCTAGCATGGACATATGTAACGTCCTCGGTATTGGCGTTGCTGTTAGTGTAAGTACATCTACATTTGTCTTTAATTGCTTTATCTTCTCTTTATGAGTTACACCAAATCTTTGCTCTTCATCAATAATAAGTAAACCTAAATCCTTGTAGGTTATATCCTTTGATAATAATCGATGTGTACCAATCACCATATCGACTGTACCATTCGCCAACCCTTTTTTTGTCTCAGTTATTTCTTTTCTAGTTCGGAATCTACTTAATAGCCCAATCGTAATTGGGTAATCTTGAAATCTTTCACGAACTGTTTCAAAATGCTGCTGAGCTAGAATTGTTGTAGGCACTAATAATGCTACCTGTTTCCCATCAGCTATTGCCTTGAAAGCAGCCCTAATCGCAACCTCTGTTTTTCCATAACCTACATCTCCACAAAGGAGTCTATCCATTGGACGGATTCGTTCCATATCTCGTTTGATTTCTTGAATTGAACGGAGCTGATCTTCTGTTTCCTGGTATGGAAAGGCCAATTCAAATTCTTTTTGCATTTCGCCGTCTGGAGAAAATGCATATCCTTCACTAGCTTCCCTTTCCGCATACAATTTAATTAAATCATCCGCTATATCCTGGACAGATGATTCAACTTTCTTTTTAACCTTTCTCCAATCATTTCCGCCAAGCTTATAAATTTTAGGCTCTTTGCCTTCTGAACCAACATATTTCTGTACTTGATCAATTTGATCTACTGGGACATATAATTGGTCACTACCTTGGTAACGAATATTTAAATAATCTTTATGAATACCGTTAATTTCTAATGTTTCAATTCCAAGATATTTCCCTATCCCATGGTTGACATGTACGACATAATCACCAATTTCAAGCTCAGAGTAGCTCTTAATTCTCTCCGCATTCGAAAGCTTCTGTCTTCTAACCTGTTTCTTAACTCGCTTCTTAAATAACTCCTCTTCAGTAATCACGGCAAGCTTTTGCATAGGAAGTTCAAAGCCTGTTTGCAGGTCACCTTCCATAATAAAGACCTTTCCGCTAACAAGAGCAGCTCCTTTTTTTATTGTCGTTGTTGTGATTTCGTAGTCTTCTAAAACCTGTTCTAGTTTTTTAGTTCTTTCATCATTTACTCCTAGAAAAACAACGGCATAGTTTGATTTCTTCCAACGCTCTAACTCATTTTTCAAGACATTCATTTGCCCATGGAAGTTTTGCATTTGCTTACATGACAAATTCAAAATATTTTGCGGACTCGTATGTGGTACATGTCGCAAAAATAATGATAGATAAACGAGTGAGTGAGTGGATTTTGAAACGACGTCTACATAAGAATGTGATAGCTTTACGTTATGTAGTATTTTGCCATCCTCAAGCAGGCTAGTAAACCACTCAGCCTCTTCCTTATTTAATTGATCAAATGTTTCATGAATACGACCAATTTCATCCAAAATAACGATAGATTTCTTTGGAAAATAGTCTAGTAAACTAGTAGCCTTATCATAGAAGAGCGACGAATATTTAAAAAGATCCTGTTCAAACTGTCCGTTACGTAAACGCTCCAAATCAAATTGGATATTTTCGAGTAAAAGCTCCTTTTGTTTTTCATCTTTTAATTTTTTTAGACTTGCTGCTAATCCAGTCTCAACAGCTTGAATCGTTTTTTCTTTCGTTCCACTATTTATAATCATTTCATTTGCAGGACCAATTGATATATCCTTAAGCATTTGAATTGACCGCTGATCTTCACTGTTAAATGTTCGTATCGAATCAATCTCTGTATCAAACAGCTCAATTCGTACCGCATGCTCCTCTGTAAGTGGATAGATATCTAAAATACCGCCACGAACACTAAATTCCCCAGGTGAGCTTACCATGTCCGTTCTTTCGTACCCGAGGGAACTAATTTTATTTAGAAGACTATCAAGATTAATATCTTGTCCAACCGTCAAACGAATTTGACTTTCTCTCCATAAATCCATCGGTGGCAGCAATCGTCTTATACCAGCGACAGGAGTAACGACAACAGTTTGCTTTCCTTCCGCCAACCTATTCAACACTTCAATCCTTTGTGCCTTTAATTCAGGGCTAGCAATGGCGATTTCAGAAGCAATTAAGTCATTAACAGGGTAAAGATAAACATCCTCATTCAAAAGGTTAACCAAATCTTCATATACCTTTTGTGCTTGATAAAGATTATGTGTAACTACTAATAGTGATTTATTTAATCCATTATAAAGAGCTGAAGTAAATACAGTCCTTGCAGAACCAGATAAGCCAGCAACTAACTGTTCTTTCAGTCCTTCTTCTATTCCTGAAACAATCGTTTTATAATCATCCGTCTCAGTAAAATAAGTCTGCAAACTAATCAAGATTAGCCCTCCTCTCAGATAAAGTCATAGATTGTTTATTTAAAATATCATGCAATATATTGATTAAAATCCCTTTCTCGGGAAGATCTCAACAGAAAAACGCTTTGGGATTTGCCCAAAGCTCTTATTGAATAAAACGTTCATATTGATGAAGGTCGGGATTACGATTTAATGCATCCTGACAATCCTCACAAATTGTTTTTATGTGAATATCACCATTTTGCTGATACGTTATCATCTCTTGTCTTTCTTCATTATTCAAGTGATCGAAGCCAAGCTGCTCACTCGTTACTGATATATTATCAATGCTTCCTACCTTAACGCCACAGTGTCTACAATGATAATGCAGAGCCATATGTACCTCCTGAAAAAGGTTATTTATTCCTAGTATGTACGTTTTACAGGAATGATATACATATGAGCTACTCTATCAAATAAAGACTATAAGAGTTCCTTCACTATATGTTTTATTATTGTATATGCCGTAATATTCCGTTTAATTAAACTCATTCATTACTTGAGTAAATGGAGATGATGATACCCATTTTTCACAAGCATTTGCTGAACGATTTATTGTATCAATCAGGTCTGCTTGTTCTTCTTCTGTAAAGCGCCCTAATACATAATCAGTTATCTTCATACCATTTTTGGGGCGATCGATACCTATGCGAATACGATTAAATTCCTGTGTTGCCAAATGTAAAATCATAGATTTAATTCCATTATGTCCACCTGCACTGCCCTTTGTTCTTAATCTAATTTTTCCTACAGGCAAATCGAGGTCATCATAAATTACAACGATTTCATCATTGTCTATATCATAGTAATCCATTAAAGGACGTATGCATTCTCCTGATAAATTCATATAAGTAAGTGGTTTTAATAATATGACTTTCTCACCTGAAATATGACCCATTCCATATAACCCATTAAATTTTTTGCGATCTAGCGGGATCGATAATTCTTTTGCGAGCTTATCAATAACCATAAAACCTACATTATGTCTTGTATGTTCATATTGTTTACCAGGGTTTCCTAGACCAACTATAAGTTTCATATCGAAACCCTCCTAATTCTGTATCTAATTGTACTTACTACTATTATTATATAACATTAGCACAAAAAGAAGTGTCAATAAATGAAAGTGTCAGTACTCATGATCATTTGTAGAAAATCGTTCTACATAAGACATCCTCTGAGAACTGACACTTATTGTCTTCTTTTTTCAAATCATATGTTTACAGCACAGTTTACGTAAATGTTATAGCTACTTAAATAACTAGTGTTGTGTGGTTAATTTCCTTCAGGCTTATTCGGCGTATCCACTGCTTAAGACACACTGTTTTGCATGAAGGAGTTTCACTTAGCCAAACAGTCAACCATAAACCCGTTTTGTATTATTCCTCGCGCCCTTCTTCATTTGTAGGAGTTCCTGGTTCTTGTTCCTCACCGCTATCAATTTCTTCCTCCTGCTGTGGTGGAAGGATGGACGCAATTACTAAATCCCCATCCTGGATGAATGTGTAGCTTCCATTTTTCACTACATCCTTCAATAAAAGCGCCTCATTCACAGCTAAATTTGAAATATCAACATCAATTGTTTGAGGTATATCACCTGGTTTAGCACTAATTGTAATTTCATGAGTGGATTGCTGTAACACCCCACCATCTTTCACACCTTGTGCCTCTCCAATTAACTGAATTGGGACATTTACTTCAATATCTGCTTTCATATCAACAATTTGAAAATCAACATGGATTACTTCGTTTTTTAACGGATCTGTTTGCATGTCTGATAGCATCACATTTTGGGAAGAACCATCAACATTTAAATCGATAATTGTATTCTTCCCTTCCTCTCGGATCGTTTTCAATAGCTGGATACTATCTATTGCGACAGGCTTGCTTTCTGTTGTCTTCCCGTAAACAATTGCCGGAATTTGTCCAGCCTCTCTAATTTTCCTTTTTGCCGATCTTGTAAATTCATGTCTATTAATCGCTTGTATTGTTGTCATTTCTACACCCTCCTACTCAATGTTCTTCACCATAATGGTTTGCCCAAAAATAAGAAGGGATAAACATGATACGCAATATAAAAAAGGCTTATTCCATTATAATTAAGTGACTGATTCGAATTGTTCAAATTCGAAGTCCTTATTATTTTAGGAATAAGCATTATTTTATCAATCAAATAATAAACTTACAGATTGTTTCTCATGCACGCGAATAATCGCTTCACTAATTAAAGGTGCTACTGATAATTCAACCAATTTGTCGATTCTTTTTTCCTCTGGCATGGCAATTGAATTCGTCACAACTAGTTCTTTTATTTTTGAATTTTGAATCCGCTCAATTGCTGGGCCTGATAAAACAGGGTGTGTACAGCAAGCAAATACTTCTTTTGCTCCATTTTCTACAAGAGCATTTGCTGCTAACGTAATTGTCCCAGCTGTATCAATAATATCATCGATTAGAATCGCTGTTTTTCCTTCAATGTTACCAACAATATTCATCACTTCAGCTACATTCGGTCTTGGACGTCTTTTGTCAATAATCGCAATTGGAGCTTTCAATTTATCAGCTAGTTTACGCGCACGTGTTACACCACCATGGTCTGGAGAAACAATGACAATGTCCTCTAAATTTTTCTCAAGGAAATATTCCCCTAAAATTGGTACACCCATTAAGTGGTCAATTGGAATATCAAAAAATCCTTGAATTTGTGGAGCATGCATGTCTAATGTAATAACACGAGTAGAACCAGCTGTTTCAATTAGATTTGCTACAAGCTTTGCTGTAATTGGTTCTCTCGCTCTTGCCTTCCTGTCTTGTCTAGCATATCCATAATACGGAATGACAATATTAATCGTTTTTGCAGAAGCACGCTTTAATGCATCTATCATGATTAATAGTTCCATCAAATGTTCATTAACAGGACCGCTTGTTGATTGAATAATGTATACATCACAGCCACGGATACTTTCCTCGATGTTAATTTGAATTTCTCCATCACTAAATCGTGTGACAGAACTCTTTCCTAAGTCCACCCCTACAATATCGGCGATTTCTTTAGCTAAAGCTGGATTAGAGTTTAATGTGAATATTTTTAGATTTGAATCTCCATAGCGATTAGACATGGTTAAGTGAAAACCTCCATTAGGAATTTTTATTATTTATTCGGTCAGCATAATTCTCTTTATTTACTTGGCGTGCCCGCGCAATTGATAATGCTTTTCCTGGTACATCACTCGTAATTGTTGAACCTGCAGCTACATATGCACCTTCACCGACTGTAACCGGTGCAACTAAATTCGAGTTACATCCAATAAATGCTCCATCCTCAATTTTCGTTAGGAATTTATTTTTCCCATCATAGTTAACAGTTATTGAACCACAACCAAGATTTACATCAGAACCAACCTCTGCATCCCCAATATAACTTAGATGTGAAGCCTTACTTCCTTTTCCGATTGTTGACTTTTTAATTTCAACAAAGTTTCCGATTTTCACCTCATCAGAAATGGACGATAATGGACGAATATGTGCAAAAGGACCAATCGCTACACGATTTCCAATATGACTGTCATGTGCAACTGATTGTCGAATTGTTGTTTCATTTAATACAGTGCAATCCTTAATTTCACTGTTTGGTCCGATAATACAATTCTCACCAATCGTCGTAGAACCAGAAATAATTGTACCTGGATAAATAACTGTATCACGACCTATTACTGCATCAGGAGAGATATATGTATTCTCAGGGTCGATTAAAGTAACACCATTTCTCATATGTTCAGTGTTTATCCGACGTTTCATAATTTTTTCTGCTTGAGAAAGAGCAATTCGATCATTAACACCTAATGTCTCATCAAATGAATCTGTTTGATAAGCCGAAACTACCTTGCCTTCTTTTTTTAGGATTTCTATTACATCCGGCAAATAGTACTCTCCTTGAACATTATCATTAGAAACGTTTGCTAATGCTTGAAATAATTCTTTATTATCAAAGCAGTATGTACCAGTATTTATTTCCGTAATACTTCTTTCTAATTCAGATGCATCTTTATGCTCTACGATTTTTTCGACTGTTCCTTCATTATTACGAACAATTCGGCCATATCCTGTTGGATCATCAGCCTTAGCTGTTAAAATTGTTGCCTTCGCATTCGTTTCTTTATGATGAGCTAATAAAGCTGACATTGTGTCAGAAGTAATAAGAGGTGTGTCACCGCATATCACGATTGTCGTTCCCTCTTCATTTTCTAAAAATGACGAAGCTTGCATAACAGCATGAGCAGTTCCTAATTGTTCACTTTGAAGTGCATATTCACTCGTATTCCCTAGCTCTGCTTTTACCCTTTCAGCACCGTGCCCTACAACCGTTACAATTTTCGTCAAATCCAGCTTTGAGACTTGATCTAAAACATGCTGTACCATTGGCTTTCCACAAACAGGATGTAGTACTTTATAAAGGGAAGATTTCATTCGTGTACCTTGTCCTGCAGCTAAAATAACTGCGTACCGATTTTCCATTCATTTGGCCTCCATTTATTTATTTAAACCTTTTTAGCTACCTATTATTAAACGTTTCATGCGTTTTTATCCATAACGAATATATCTTAAAATTACCATCATTTCAAGATAACAAATCTAAGTACATAATATTTCTAATTTTATCATAGTTTTGTATCTAAGATATTGTAATCGAATATTACCTTCTCGATTAACACAAAAATCATAGGGATTAGACTAATAAGTTGCATAGGAATGGTAGGTGCTTTCCCCATTTATTATGCTCCTTATATTGAAGAAGGTCTAAATTTAAGAACCTCATGTAATTAACTGTGAAAGAAAAAATCGGAGAATAGAATTAAGGTAGTAATTACTTATGGGGGAGTATAGTAGCAATCCAGTAAAAAAGACCTTGCAACTATATGCAAAGTCTTTTTCATTATTTTTAAGAAGCTCCAGCTTCTTCAAATTCAACTTCTAATTCACCTAATCGGTGATATTCTGCTAATACAGCATCTTGGATTTTTCCGCGTGTATTAGAATTAATAGGGTGTGCAATATCTCTGAACTCTCCATCCGGAGTACGCTTACTCGGCATCGCAACAAAGAGACCATTATTTCCATCAATAACACGTATGTCATGAACAACAAATTCATGATCCAACGTAATTGATGCAATCGCTCTCATACGACCTTCGGTATTTACGCGGCGCAATCTTACGTCTGTAACTTCCATTCTGTTCACCACCTTTTCCCCCATATGAAAAACCTTTGTTAATAATTCAACGTATTTTTCCTTTTTCCTGCATAATTTGAAAATTTTTTTAAAAATTCGGGTATTTAATTTAATATCATACAAAAT
>NZ_CADEPK010000453.1 GCF_902829255.1 Metabacillus niabensis
AACAACGATTAAAAAAATAAAAACCTCATTGTTTTCAAAAACAAGAACATTCCCAACAACAATATATTTCGCATCATTTATCTTCTGAATAAGAGGTACCTCATCAGCATCAAATTCATCGCGAATTTCGCCAACAATTTCCTCAAGAATATCTTCAACTGTTACAAGTCCTGCCGTTCCACCATATTCATCAATTAGGACCGCCATATGGATACGTTCCTTTTGCATTTTGACGAGTAACTCATGAATTGGTATCGATTCAATTACTTGAATAATCGGCCTTATATACTGTTCGATTGAAAATGGTTTTTGCTTATCAAAGTGGATAAGATCTGTGAAAATTTCTTTAATATTTACGACACCGATAATATGGTCTTTATCGCCATCGACAATTGGATAACGTGTATACTTTTCATCTTTAATAATTTCTAATTGCTCTTGAATTGGCGCATCGATTGATAATGAAACAATTTCGGTTCTTGGCACCATAATTTCTTTTGCAATACGGTTATCAAATTCAAAGATTTTGTTCACATATTTAAATTCAGATTGGTTAATTTCACCACTTTTGTAGCTTTCCGATAAAATAATTCTTAGTTCCTCTTCACTATGTGCTAGCTCATGCTCTGAAACAGGCTTTAAGCCAAAAATTCCAGTTATAAATCGAGCCGACCCGTTTAAAGCCCAAATAAACGGGTACATAATACGATAGAAGGCCATTAACGGTTTAGAAAACCAAATACTAATCGCTTCAGCCTTTTGTATCGCAACTGTTTTCGGTGCTAATTCACCTACTACAACATGAAGGAAGGTAATCGTTGAAAATGCGATAACAAACGAAAGAACAGTTGAAATAGACCCAGGCATGTGTATTTGTTCAAAAACTGGTGCTAATAAATGCTCAATCGTCGGTTCACCAAGCCACCCTAATCCTAATGCTGTAATTGTAATTCCTAGCTGACAAGCCGACAAATATTCATCTAAATTATCTATAACCTTTTTTGTCGCACTTGCCTTTTTGTTTCCTTCTGCAATTAATTGGTCAATACGAGAGCTCCTAATTTTAATGATTGCAAATTCAGAAGCAACGAAAAAACCCGTAAGAGCGATTAAAATTGCAACAAGCAACAAATTCACTATGTCCAAATAAGCTTCCTTACTCCGTCAGTGACGGAAAAGGAGTCACCTCCTGAGAGTTATATCATATTTATCTTTCCTGTCGTTCTTCTTATAGGTTTTGACTAGTATTAGCGTCCGCTTGGAGTACAATAAGGGATGCTATTAGTCTATTCATTTTTAACTCTGCCCCATATTATCACCCCACAGATTGTATTAGTTTAATAATAATACGAATGAAACATTACCGTCAAACTTTACCCTTACTCGATTTTTTAAATAAATATGTGAAAATCTGACTAAAAATACCTTTTTCGGTAAAATATCGCGTTTTACGAGCATAAATGAATGATTAAAGCTTCAAATAAATGTTTGAGAATGAAAGAAAGATAATTTTCTAGACTACTTTTCTCTCAATTTGATTTATAAATGTTGGAATATAGTCCTCTGTCCATGAGAATAGTATCAACTCTTTTCCATTCAATACGCCTATATTTTCTGACAAGCATCATTCAGTAGGTAATTTTTTCACTAATAACAAAATAAGTGCTCCTAAACAAACATACCCGAAAATTGGATATAATAATGTAATTAATGAACTATAGCCGATTTTGCTAATAAACGCAGCGATACATAATATCCCACATATTATCGTCATTCCTGGTATTTTAAAGTACGAGTTTAATTGTTTTTCAAGCCCGTACAAATTTCCGATAACTGAAGTAAATACCTCGCCATAAATAACTGCAATATAAATGAAATAAATAGCAAAGAACGTCGTTTTCATTACTTCTGCCATTGGAATATCATATTGTGTTAAATGAGGTAAGCTTGATAGTGCAAAATGACTGCTTATTAAAACAATCATTAAAAATACCCCTCCAAGGAACCCTCCTCTTTTTAATACTTGCTCATCATTAATCTCTTTAGCTAATGGAACAAGAACAGCTGATGCCATTGTAATATTAAAAGCGGCATATGAAAATGCTGATATAATCCATTTAACAGAACTCGACTCTTCATGTGGTAAAAGTAGAATTGATTCGATGGAAAATGATTGAAAGGCAAGGAAGATACTAAATGTAATTAACATCGGGACTACTATGATATTGACACTAAACAACCCTTTGATACCAAACGCCATCACTAATATTGTGAGCAAAATTGTGACGATTACACCGATTCTTACTGATAATCCTAATTGTTCTTTAAAGATTGCTCCCGCTCCGGAAAGCATAATAGATGTTAATCCGAATAACACTAGCATCATAAAAAGATTCACAATCCCGCCGAACTGTCTGCCGAATAAATACGTCATTAAATCTTGATAAGAATTTGCTTGAATTCTCTTTGATAAAATTAACATTTTCGTTCCTAGTTTTATAAAAAGTATTCCCGCTAAAAAAATCCCTGCAAGTCCATATATTCCATGTTTAGTGAAAAACTCAACAATTTCCCTTCCAGTTGCAAATCCAGCACCTACTACTGTTCCGACATATACTGCTGCAACTTGTATTGAAGATATCCATTTCTTCATATTATGTACACCTCTCTAATCGTAAACAAAGCTTGTATCATTATATGAAGGAATACTCAGATAATGCTCTTTCTCTTCCCGGTATGGAAAAAATTACATCTTTCTTATCATAGGCAAAATACTTGAAAGTCAAAAAAGGTCAAAGTATACTATAGTCAAAGATGGTCAAATTGACCGCTTCTTTTTATCACACATTGGTCAAACTTAGTCAAAGCTTTGAGAATTCATTTTAATCTTTAAGCGTAACTAATTGGAAATTTTTAAAAAGAAAGGGATGGTTTTCGATGATGTGTGAAAAATGTCAAATGAATAAGGCTACAATTCACTTAAACTTGCAATTAAATAATAAAAAAACAGAGGCTGCATTATGTCACGACTGTTATGCAGCATATAAACAATCAATTCCAACTGGATTTGCAAATGGATTTTCTTCATTTCCATTTGACGAATTATTTAAAGGATTCCAAGCAAATGCTCCTTTTAATCAACAAACTCAAGCACAACCTCAGCAAAATGGTGGTGGAGGTATTCTTGATCAGCTTGGTCGTAATCTAACACAAGCTGCTCGTGCAGGTCTGATCGATCCTGTTATTGGCCGTGATGAGGAAGTTGAACGAGTCATTGAAATATTAAATCGTCGCAACAAAAATAACCCTGTCCTTATTGGTGAGCCAGGTGTCGGTAAAACAGCGATTATCGAAGGTCTTGCCTTAAAAATTGCAAACGGGACAGTGCCAGCAAAACTAACAAATAAAGAAGTATATTTATTAGATGTCGCTTCTTTAGTTGCAAGCACAGGAATAAGAGGTCAATTTGAGGAAAGAATGAAAAAAATCATTCAAGAGCTCCAGCAAAAGAAAAATATTATCCTTTTCATTGATGAGATTCATCAATTAGTTGGTGCAGGTTCAGCAGAGGGTTCTATGGATGCAGGCAATATTTTAAAACCAGCTCTTGCCCGTGGTGAGCTTCAAGTCGTTGGTGCGACAACGTTAAAGGAATATCGCACAATTGAAAAGGATGCAGCATTAGAACGACGTTTCCAGCCTGTTACCGTCCATGAGCCATCAGTTGAAAAAGCAATTGACATTTTAAAAGGAATTCAAGACAAATATGAGGCATATCACCATGTATCATATACACCTAAGGCGATCGAAGCATGTGTCACATTATCACAAAGATATATCCAAGATCGTTTCTTACCTGATAAAGCAATTGACCTACTTGATGAGGCCGGCTCTAAAAAGAATTTACACATCGTACAAGTAAGCAATGAAGAACTAAAACAACGACTTGCACAAATTATGAAACAAAAGCAAGAAGCAACCGAAAAAGAAGATTATGAAAAAGCTGCTAAATTAAGAGATGAAGAAATTCGTCTAGAAGCACAACTAAACCAAGAAGCGACTTCAGAAAAACTGATAGTAGATGTAGAAGACATTCAAGCTATCATAGAAAAGAAAACTGGTATTCCTGTTGGAAAGCTTCAAGAAAATGAACAATCTAAGCTAAAGCATTTAGTAGAAAATCTCTCTAAAAAGGTTATCGGTCAAAAAGATGCGGTAACAAAAGTGGCAAAAGCAATTAGAAGAAGCCGTGCTGGCTTAAAGTCTAAAACAAGACCAATTGGCTCATTTCTCTTTGTTGGACCAACTGGTGTTGGGAAAACCGAATTAACAAAAACCTTAGCTGAAGAATTATTCGGTTCAAAAGATGCCATGATTCGCTTAGATATGAGTGAATATATGGAGAAACATGCTGTATCAAAAATAATTGGTGCTCCTCCAGGATATGTTGGTCATGATGAAGCTGGTCAGCTTACTGAAAAGGTTCGCAGAAATCCTTATAGCATCATTTTATTAGATGAGATTGAAAAGGCTCATCCTGACGTTCAGCATATGTTCCTGCAAATTCTTGAAGATGGCCGTTTAACAGATAGTCAAGGACGAACAGTTAGCTTTAAAGATACAGTAATTATTATGACAAGCAATGCAGGTGTAACAGATAAACAAATTAAAGTTGGCTTTAATACACAAGCAAATACAGCTGTTGAGGAAAGTCATCTTTTACAATCATTAGGTTCTTTCTTTAAACCAGAATTTCTAAATCGCTTTGATAACATTATTGAATTCTCTTCACTTGAGAAAGATGATTTGTTAAAAATCGTCACACTTATGCTTAAAGAGTTAGAGCATACACTAGCTGAGCAACATATTGCACTTGAAGTAACAACGAATGCGAAGGAAAAGCTTGCTGAACTCGGCTACCATCCGTCATTTGGTGCTAGACCACTTCGCCGTGCTATTCAAGAACATGTTGAAGATAAGCTAACAGATTTACTTCTTGATGAAGATGAAATCTCATCCGTACTTGTTGATGTAAAAGAAAATGAAATCATTGTCGTAAAAAACAATTAATATGACAAAAGGAAAATCTCATAAATATATAAGGTGTCTCAAAAC
>NZ_CADEPK010000454.1 GCF_902829255.1 Metabacillus niabensis
CCCTAAATAAATACCTTTATTGCCACCAGTTAGATAAATCCAATTATTAGTGGAAATAAGCTGAGGCCGAAAGATTAAAACACTAAATTTATATGTAATAAAGACAATGAAAACACAAACCCAGTAATTGTTTCTAATGAATTGTTTTAACCTTGTTTTTGTTAAAAAGGCATCCATTATTAAATATGTAAATAGAAATGAAATTAGGACAACTAAATAAAAGTATTGTATAGTGAAAGGCCCTATATGAATCGCATCATAAATCAAATTTTCCGAAAAACTCCTTCAATATGATGACATATATTTTTATTTAATCATGTAGTATCGAAAAGAACAATGAATTTACAAAACGTTTAGAATTTGGACATAGTATTAGAATAAAAAAAGGAACGAAAAAATATCGTTCCTTTCCTGTTAATTTTTATCCTTTTAACTTATCGCGCAATACCATTTGAAGAATTCCACCATGACGATAGTAATCAATCTCTACTTCACTGTCAAAGCGAACTAATACTTCAAATTCTTTTTTGTTTCCAGCTTCGTCTGTAGCTGTCACTTTCACGAAATCTCGTGGTTTAACTGATTCATCGATTGCAACTTCAATTGTTTCTTTACCAGTTAATCCTAGTACATCAGCGTTTTCCCCTTCTTTAAATTGAAGAGGAAGAACACCCATTAATACAAGGTTACTACGGTGGATACGCTCAAAGCTTTCAGCAATAACTGTTTTAATACCAAGTAGATTTGTTCCTTTTGCAGCCCAGTCACGTGAGCTTCCCATTCCATAATCCTTACCTGCTAACACAACAAGTCCTGTTCCATCTTGTTTGTAGTCCATACAAGCATCATAGATTGATTTTACTTCACCTGTTGGCCAGTAAGTAGTGTAACCACCTTCTGTACCAGGGGCAATTTGGTTTTTAATACGAATGTTTGCAAAAGTACCTCTCATCATTACTTCGTGGTTACCACGACGAGAACCATATGAGTTGAATTCCCTTGGAGAAACCCCATTTTCTTGTAGGTAACGTCCTGCTGGAGTATCCTTTCCAATTGAACCAGCTGGTGAGATATGGTCAGTCGTTACAGAGTCACCAAATTTAGCTACAACACGTAATCCTTGTAAAGCTTCTACTTTACCAGGTTCAGCTTCAAGGCCTTCAAAGAATGGTGGGTTTTGAATGTATGTAGATGACTCATCCCATACATATAACGCTTCATCAGTTGTTTCAATTTCATTCCAACGAGCATTATCATCAAATACTTGCTCATATTCTTTTCTAAATAACTCAGGTGTAACTGTTTTATTAACTACTTCGTTAATTTCATTAGTTGATGGCCAAATATCCTTAAAGAATACATCATTACCATTCTTATCTTTTCCTAATGCATCATTTTGAAGGTCAATATCAACCGTTCCAGCTAATGCATATGCAACAACTAGAGGTGGTGAAGCTAGATAGTTTCCTTTTACTAATGGATGAATACGTCCTTCGAAGTTACGGTTACCTGATAGTACAGATGTAACTAATAAATCATTTGTAGCTACTGCTTCTTCAATTTCATCTGCTAGTGGACCAGAGTTACCGATACAAGTTGTACATCCGTATCCAACAAGGTTAAATCCAAGTTGTTCAAGATGTGGTAATAATCCTGAATTTTCAAGGTAACCAGTTACAACTTTTGATCCAGGCGCTAATGAAGTTTTTACATATTTAGGAACTTCAAGGCCTAATTCAACTGCTTTTTTCGCAACTAGACCAGCAGCAACTAATACATATGGGTTTGATGTATTAGTACAGCTTGTAATTGCAGCAATAGCAATTGCCCCTGTTTTCATTTTTGTTTCTTCACCATTATTAAATTTAATCGTGATTTCTTTATTTATTTCATCAGCCTCTAAACCAAAGCCTTGGTTACCTGCTGGTGCTACTAAATGTTCATGGAATTTTTCTTTCATTTCAGAAAGTGGAATTAAATCCTGTGGACGTTTAGGACCAGATAAGTTTGCTTCGATTTCAGAAAGGTCAATTTCAACAACTTTAGTGAAAATTGGATCTTCATTATCAGGAGTGAAAAATAACCCGTTTGCTTTGCAATATTCTCCAACTACTTGAATATGCTCATCATCTCTTCCTGTTAAGCGCATATAATTTAAAGCTTCTTCATCTACTGGGAAGAAACCACAAGTTGCACCGTATTCTGGAGCCATGTTTGCAATCGTTGCTCGGTCTGCAAGTGGAAGCTGTGCTACACCAGGACCAAAGAATTCAACGAATTTACCAACAACACCTTGTTGACGTAATACTTGTGTTACTTTTAAAGCTAAATCAGTTGCAGTTGTTCCATTAGGAAGTTCACCCGTTAATTTAACCCCGATAACTTCAGGAACTGGGAAATATGAAGGCTGTCCAAGCATTCCTGCTTCAGCTTCGATTCCACCGACACCCCATCCAAGTACACCGATACCATTAATCATCGTTGTATGAGAGTCAGTACCGACTAAAGAATCTGGAAAAGCTTCATATTCTCCATCTTCATTTTCAACAGCGTGAACAACGCTTGCTAAATATTCTAAGTTAACTTGGTGAACAATACCTGTTGCTGGCGGTACTGCACGATAGTTATCAAATGACTTTTTAGCCCAGCTTAAAAATTTATAACGCTCTGCATTACGTTCAAATTCAAGGTCCATATTAAATTTTAATGCATCCGGCGTTCCAGCTCTATCAACCTGAACAGAGTGGTCAATAACTAAATCAACTGGAATTTCAGGATTAATTTTATCAGGATCTCCACCTAAGTCAGCCATCGCTTTACGTAGTGAAGCTAGATCAACAACAGCTGGAACACCTGTGAAATCTTGTAAAATTACACGAGATGGTTTAAAAGGTACATCAATATCTTTTAGCTCATTAGTTCCCCATTTAGCTAAATTTTCAACATGTTCTTTTGTGATAACTCTTCCGTCGACTTGACGTAAAACAGATTCTAAAAGAACTTTGACTGAATATGGTAATCGAGAAACATTCCCAATACCAGCATCTTCTAATGCTTGTAATGAATAGTAGTTGTACGTCTTTCCATTTACAGTAAAGCTTTTACGTGCTTGGAAAGTGTCTTGGTTCGTTTTTACTTGATTAGTCATTTCAACTTTCTCCCCCTTATTAAAATCAAGGTCGACTCATGTCGAAGGATGGTCCCCATTTTTAAATATTTCGCACAATTCAATCTTAATACAACTAGTATCATAAGTAAATAACAATGATGTTATTGATATGTATAAGTTTTCCTTATGAAAGCGCACTAGTTTTACTTTTTTACTATATCAAAAATTTAGCTAATTTTATACATGGTTTTTCTTATTTTTAATATTTTTCAGCCTTGAGAAGTTTATTGACTTAGAATGTATTCAGTGAAATTGAGCCATTCTATTATTGGAGGTGACATACAAATGGCGAAGCGAAGAGCAAACCATGTCATTAATGGTATGAATGATGCAAGTGCCCAAGGTGTTGGAGCGGGTTATAATGAGGAAATGCAAAACGAACCACTTACAGCTGCCCAAAAGCAAAACAATAAGAAACGAAAGAAAAATCAATAATATTGCACTAAAACAGACAAAAAACGACGGATTTCCGTCGTTTTTCATTTATTCATCTGTTTCATTCACTTTATTAACAATCTTCTGAAGATCACGTTGATATTGCTCAAGTCTATGTCTTTGAGTTTCTGATGCATTTTCTAACGCATTATTAATTTGCTCGTATGCTTCATTCACTTCTTCTGATAAATGCTTTAATTGTGTACCATAATCAGCGTCTTCCTTAATAACACTATTATATGCTTCTAATGCATCATTTGTTCCTTGCTGTGCAGCTTGAAAAGATTGTTGCTTATCTTTATGATATGGCATCTCTCATCACGGCCCTTTCATATTCCAAGTATTAAACCATGTATTAGTATGTTTCAAAGCACTATAATTATTCACTTAGATTTAGAATGTTTTCACTTCATTTGACTCATTCTAAAATGACAGGAGGGATAATATATGACAAATAAAAATGATGGTAAAGATATGCGTAAAAATGCGCATAAAGGCCCAAATGCTTCACAGCCTGAACCATTAAGTGGTTCGAAAAAAGTTAAAAATGCCAACCATACAAGACAAAAACATAATGCTGGTCATGATATGTAAGGAATGGAGTTTATCCATTCCTTTTTTCGAAACAAAAAATATGCTTCACAATCATACATAGATTGAATACTTTATTAGTTAAAGGGGGTAAAAGTAAGTCTATTATGGAGGGCAATCATTATGAATGAAAAAAAGAAAGCAAATCCAATGAATATAAATGGAATTGAAGAATGGATGACTCAATTTTTCATTGATCCATTCACAACATTATTGGATGAAACAACTTTTAGAGTAGATTTATTTGAAACAAATAATGAATATATAATAGAGGCTGAACTTGGTGAAAATATTGTCAAAGAGGATATTCACATTGAAGTGAAACGTGAAAAACTAATCATTTCAATCATTGATAATAAAAATACACAAGTTGAAGATAAAAACAAATGTAGTCGCTCCATTACTCTTCCATTTTCCATAGAGAATAAAAAAGTTGTTGCTAATTTGCTTAACGGCATTTTAGAAGTAAAAATTACAAAAAAAGGGTATCACCCTATAAAACAAACGATTCAAATAGGTAACCTTTGAGAAAACGCTTACTGGAATTCAACATAAAAGACAGCTGATTTGCTGCCTTTTATTACTCTTCTATATTAATATTTTAATTCCTATTTTTGTACATTTATTGTAATACATTTTAATTCTTGATTACCACAACGTGAGCAAGCTTTGAATTCTTCGCTAAATAACATACATCTAGAACAATAATATCTTTTCATAAGGAATAAACCCCTTTTTCTACTATATATGTTATTAGCTTATCTATGTTGTCATTCTTCAACCATATGCTCATAGCTATTATGATAAATATGGTTTAGCTTATCGATTTTATAAATATAAAATTCGTGATCCGATTCTTCATCTAAATGATTTTTTTCTTTGTAAACATTTAAAGCTTTTTTTGCCTCATCTAACGAAGTAAAAATCCCAAGAATATTAGAGCTTTCTCCACACTCAGCACATCCTAAATCTAACACAATATAGTACATGTTATACACCCTCTAGATTCAATGTAGATTAACTATACCATGTACTTCATAATCAATTCCACTAATCCTCCTTTTCAAACTAATCAAACTTGTATCATGTTTTCTTCGATTCATTGATAATTATGGCCAAAAAGCAATTTAGTATCTTAATACATTCATCACACTTTAAAGTGTCTGCTATAGAGCCGTTTTTCTTATCAAACACCATGCACTAATATCAACAAATAATAAGCCTTAAAATGAAAAAAGATGGATGATCAATACACGAACCCTTTCCCACATAATAAGTGAGAAAGGGTTCGTGACTTTTTACCATCCATTAAAAGAAATATTAAACTGTAACATTTGATAATGTTTCTAGCAAGTATTGATTCACTAATGCTTTTAGTCTCTCTTGTCTACCGGATTGGTTTTTAATTTCCGTTAATTGAAGTGCATATGCTTCTAATTTACGTAAATCTGTTTTTCCTTCAACAATTTCAAGACCAATACCTTCTGTGTAACTGCTATATCGTTGTTCAATAAAGTCTTCAAGAACTCTGTCTTCAAGTAATTTATTAGCCACTTTAAGACCAATGGCAAAGGTATCCATTCCAGCAATATGAGCATGGAATAAATCTTCAGCCTCAAATGAACCTCTTCTTACTTTTGCATCAAAGTTTAATCCACCTTTTCCAAGGCCGCCATTTTTCAATATTTCATACATTGCTAAAGTTGTAGAATATAAGTCTGTTGGGAATTCATCTGTATCCCATCCAAGCAATGTGTCACCTTGGTTTGCGTCAACAGAACCTAACATATTGTTAATGCGTGCAACATGTAACTCATGTTCAAACGTATGACCTGCTAATGTAGCGTGATTTGCTTCAATATTAAATTTAAAGTGATCTGCTAAATCATATTTTTGTAAGAATGCAAGTCCTGTAGCTACATCAAAGTCGTATTGATGTTTTGTAGGCTCTTTTGGTTTTGGTTCAATTAAAAATTGTGCATCAAAACCAATTTCCTTTGCATAATCAATAGCCATGTGGAAGAAACGAGCTAGGTTATCTTGTTCAAGTTTCATATTTGTATTTAATAAAGTTTCATATCCTTCTCTTCCGCCCCAGAATACATAGTTTTCAGCACCAAGCTCTTTACCAACTTCTAAAGCCTTTTTAACCTTTGCTGCGGAATATGCAAATACATCTGCATTATTAGAAGTAGCAGCTCCATGAACATATCTTGGATTTGTGAACATATTTGCTGTATTCCATAAAAGTTTTGTTTTACTTGTACTCATATATTCCTTAATCATTGCAACAATCGTATCCTGATTTTTATTTGTTTCAAGTAATGTATCACCTTCAGGAGCAATATCAACATCATGGAAGCAGAAAAATGGAACATTTAGCTTTTCAAATAATTCAAATGCAGCTTCTACACGAGCCTTTGCTAAATCCATGCCTGAAAGATGATTCCATGGACGAATTGCAGTACCAACACCAAATGGATCTGAACCATCTGCATTAAATGTATGCCAATAAGCAACAGAGAAACGTAAAATTTCTTCCATTGACTTACCATTAATAACCTCTTCAGGATTATAATACTTAAAAGCTAAAGGATTTTTTGATGAAGCTCCTTCATACTTAATACCATTAATGTTTTCAAAATAAGCCATTATGATTCCCCCTAAATGTAAATATTCTATTGAACCACACCTGATATCGCTTACAATAAAACTTTTATCAGTAGTTATTCAATTAGAAATCCTTTTCTTGAAACTATCGTACCAAAAAAAACTTAGTTTGTCTATCGAATAAACTAAGTTTTTTTCCTTTTAATCTATTCTTATATAAAAATGGTCCAAATTATGCACATTATTTCTATTATTAGGTATTGTTCTATCATTATATTTTGCTTTAAAACTATGCTTTTTCCTTATTACACCAATCCATTAAATGAATATAGTATAGAGGAAGGAGAGATATAAATGAAAATCATACACGGTCCAACAGAAATCGCTGGACAAATAGGAATTTTAACAAAGTATTTACGTGAAAATGGCTATAATGTTGGTGGTTATAATTGGTTTCATACTTATTTGAATTACAATAGCAATATTATTAATACTGATTTATATGAAATCACAAAGGTACTCCCTACCTACATCGACAATTTTGATTTGTTCCATTTTCATAATGGAGAAACATTTATGCAAGGATTTGCTGATTTGCCACAAATTAAGCAAAAAGGAAAAAAGATGATTATGCACCATTGGGGAAATGATGTACGAACAGAAAGTTTAACTAAACAGTTAAACCCATATCCCCTCCCTCCAAGCTACTTTTCGGATGAAGAAATTCGTGAGAGATTATTAGAAATATCAGAATATATTGATACTGCCATAGTTCAGGATTATGAAGTATTACCTTATGTCCAAGACTATTATAAAAACGTTCATGTCCTACCACTTGCTTTTGATTTAAGTAACACACAACCTTCATATCCTAATATCAATAATGATAATCCGTTGCTCATTCATGCGCCAACAAACCGTGAATTTAAAGGATCAGCATTTGTAGAACAGGCTATTGATAAGCTAAAAAGCAATCGAACATTCACCTTTAAAATGATTGAGAAAATGAGCCATTCTGAAGCATTAGAAGTCTATAAACAATCTGATATTATTGTCGACCAATTATTATGTGGAACATATGGAATGCTTAGTGTAGAAGCAATGGCTCTTGGAAAGGTTGTTGTCGGTTTTATTCGTGATGATGTTCGTGAACAATTACCAATAGATTTACCTATCGTTATTGCAACTCCTGAAAACCTCCATAAAGTATTAGATGAACTAATTAC
>NZ_CADEPK010000455.1 GCF_902829255.1 Metabacillus niabensis
GCTTTTAATATCATTTCCTTTGGCTGTAAAAAGCTAGAATGATCTAACCACAACAACAACTGTTCTTTTGCATTTAGGTTTGAATAACCAAAACCATTATTATCCCAAAAATCAATAATTTCCTGTGCATCACTTGATTGTTGATTTTTTGCCTGATCCTCAACTTTTGGAGTGTTCTCCCTATTATGATCATTCTCAATAAATGGGGTAAAAGCTTGTTGTTTTTGTTGTTGTTTTTCTTTTTTATTTTCTTTTTGTTTTTCTTTTTCTTTTTCCCCACGAATCGTAAAAGGGTACAAAGAATCTTCTTTAGCTTCATTCAAATCGTTTTCTACTGGTACGTTTTCTTCAGTTTGCTTACTATCTTCATTACTTAAAGAGTTTTCAGGTGCACAAAAAGATTCGAATAGGTCACGAATCTCCTGTTTTGGAATTAATTCTGCCACATATTGAATGAGTGAGGTGTCCTTTACTGCTTTTAATTCAGAGGCGATACAATCCATGACAGGCTTACCACCCTTATGGAGGTTTTCCTTCCCCCAGTTTCGAATGGCTAGCTCTCTTGTTTCTAGATTGTAACGGATAAGCTTATGTTGATGAATGAAGCGTTCCATTAACATTTGGACAGTGTCTATTGAATATCCTAAATCAAACGCGATTTGTTTTTTCGTAATTCTGTATATGCCAATTTGTGTCGTTTTTGTATTCGTAAGGAGATATAGATAAAAATATCTTTCCTCTGGAGTCATTTCTTCTATTACAACCGGATCATCCCAAAAATCTGTATGTATCATTCGATATTTACCCATTTTCCATCACTACCCTTTCGTTATAAAAATTATCTTCTATATGATATATAAGGGAATTTTAGTAATGGGGTAGCGTGGTAATTGAAAAGGCTAAGGTAATTTTTATTTACAACGGAAGGGCTTGTTCTCTTTCCATTTATATGAATATGCCCAAGGAAGTAATCCCCCACTCGAAGGATAAGCATCTTAATATAAATTCATTTTATGCGGCTTTAACGATACATTAAAAGTTCCGGAAAAATTTAAAAGGCAGGGGGAAAACGAAGGTAAAGCATTTGAGGATTGAAATGGTGGTAACTGATGATTTTATTTTAATTTACTTACCGGCTAGCCCTACCATCAAAAAAATTGCCTTACAGAAGTTTCTCTCCTGCAAGGCATAACTATTTTATAATATAGAATTTAATTGTGATTTCAATCCGACACTAAAGTCTTCTAATACGGATACAGAAACAACAAACCTGAAACCTTTGTCATACCCAAATGACCTTCCATCTGAGTATGTGCCCACATTAATCCACAGTTCAATATAAACCTGGTCATCTTCATAAGTTTCATCAACTGCTAATTCAAAAAAACCTTCTGAACTACTAAATTGATATTTTTCTATATTTAGATTACCGGATTTTTCACTAACAATTTTATCTAAATTATTAATTAAATTTTTAGCTTCTAATAATGTGAAAGTTGCCCCCCTCTTTTCTAGGTACTCGTAACTTTCTTTTTCAACAGTTAATAGTAATTCAAATGGTATCCAATTCTCAAAGTCTTCTCTACTATCCTCATAGTGAAGAAAACGATTAGCTATAAAGTTTAAAGTCATTTTTACATTTTTTTCATCATTTATTAATACTGCCATTCAATCACCTCATTTCATTGGTAATGATGTATAGCCACCATTATTATTCAACATTTTCAAGACTATGTTCAAGGGTAAAAACAGTGTCCCTGCCATCTCTGTATTTTTAGGATAAATAATTTCACCGTAATATTATAGTTATATACTTTACTGCTATGGATATAGTATAGTTATTTCGTAGCTATTTCTAGTAAAATGGTAATAGGTAAAAAATCATTAGATGTAAAAAGTGATAGTTAATTTTATTGTTAGGAGGGGGAACATGGAACTAGCATCAATGTTTTTTGGATTTATCTTTGCTTTCATTACTTATAGGCAATCAGGTTTAAATTATAAGTATGGACTTATAGGTTGGGTTACTGTATTCTGGGGATTTTGGATTGTTTGGGCATTAATCTCATTTTTTATTTTGTTATTTTTAGGATTTCTAGCCAAATGGGTTTTCATAATTCTAATCGTTGTATTTATTATTTCACTTTTCAGAAAGAAATAATGAAGTATTTAAGGGGGAATTGGTAATGATGAAGATAGACTCTTTTGAGGAACTTAAAGCTGTAATTGAAGGTGGATTTACATATTTAATGACGAATTTTAATGATGGAAAAATATTATGTCATCCTGTAGCGCAAGTTACGTTTCTGCCTTCAAATCTGGAATTTATTCCAAAGGATATTAGAAAAGGAATTTCCCTAGGTTGGTTTCTGCTTTATTCAAATGATGGTCAAAGATGGACATATAATTTTAAAGAAGTATATCAAAATGCATTAAATAACGAAGGACAATTTTATATAAGTGATTGGAAACTTAATGTGTTGTTTAATGTTGAATATTATATGTTCGAGGAGATTATTAGTTTATTAACAACTGTTTATGATGATTTCACGCTAATTGAAGGATATAAGTGGAAGCAAACTAATGAAGTTGGACATATACAACATTTTGATTTTAAAGAATACTTTTTAAATGAATAAAGTATCTCTTAAAAACTCAAACTTCGCATCTTAAAAAGTTAGTAAATCCATAGTGATTCTAAGTTTCATCTATGGATGGTACTGTTATCCAATGATGTAATGATGTGAATTAACTGGAGTATGTGCGGATGAATTACAAAAGTATCTAAATTACTTCCATTTTTGGAGATTGAATAAAAAACTTTTCCTATTAATCAGATAAGGTAAATTAAGGATTCTAAGTACTATTTGCCCACTTGTTTGATTATTGCATGAAATAATCATATTCAATTGTCTAATACTTATTTAACCATCTAGAAGCAGAACCACAAGCGTATAAAATTCTATGATGGTTAAATTCATCCACCGATAGAACTTTTTGTTGATAATTCAATATCTTACAAGTAGATATTCATTAGCAACTCCCATTTTCTGTTCTATCCTCAAGGATTATTTGACCAATTGAATCAAGATTAATTATTTTGAATTTATATTGAAGTCTATCTAAAAATCATCTCCACCTCCAGGCAATTACCCCATCAGGATAAACTGCAGGTATGCATATCCCCTTTTTCCTATTTTCGTCATCAATAACAAACCAATTGTTATCATCTACCCATTCTTCACTAAAGTTAGCTTCTTCAAAATCATTTTCCTCATCAACTAACGCTGCAAAAAAATCATTGAATTTGTCTATATTTTTTGAAGGGGTAATCTCCGCATAAACCCACATTCCTTCAACACCAGTATTGTGTATATCTCCTAAATATTCGTTTATAAAGTATAGTTTCAAAGTTCTCACTCCTTGGGCAATACCTTAATATTTAGACCAGGAACTTTCCCTTTAATCGAATACTCATTAAAGTTTAAAGCACATAAGATTACACAGAGTATATCCAACTGTTTGAATAATATAATCATAGAAAAATTCTTTGGCTTAATAATTTTAAAATTTATACTCTCTTTAAGTCTCATCCTTATCCTGACTTTCTACAAACAATCTTAGTTAAAACACAGAATTTTATACCTCCTATTGTTTACATTGCTTACAATTCAATTTTAAAAGGATAAGGATCATCCCATAGATTAATTGACAGGTTCATTTCACGTACTTGCTTCACAGCTTCTTCGCACTGTATTGTACTCCCAATATCAACAAAATAATCATAATCAAATCTCACAAACAATGAGTCTGATTGTAACTGTGTCCACACATACTCTCTCAGAGCCAATTGAGTAATAAGCTTTACCTCAGATAACCCAATAGTCATTCCTTTTTCAACTTCTTTAAAAAATTCTAGCATTTCTTTAGATTCCTCCAAAGAAAATCTAGCTTTTAAAAGACTGGCTTCAATCAGATCTAACTTTAATGTTTTTTCGAGTTGGTTAACAATGAGTTTATTTGAATTTGTACAATTCATAAAAGCCTGGATAGCCTTAATAAAAAGCTCTTCAACTGTTAAATAATCACTTTTCAAGAATGTATTTCCATTATACGTATTTCCTATATCTGAAACAGACGACCAAGTAGGACTGCTCCCTTTTCCACTTAAAGGAAGCTCATCATTTTTATATTTAGATATTTGCCAATAATAATTAATTGCACTCACCAACTTATAATGTAATTACCGTAGCAACTAATTTCGCATTACTAAACTTAGAATAATCTTGATTCGCTAAACACCATTCAGGAATTTTATTGGTTTTAATACAAGTAGTATAAACATAATACCTCCTACTTTAAGGTAATATCTCTTAAAATTACGCTTTGTCAGCGACACTTTTTATTATCAAACTTTAAATTCTATTATCCTAATAAAAAAAGACTAAAAAGGTACAATGATGGCCACCCCTAGTCTTTGATTATAATATCGAATCAGTTAAAAGTTTGGCAATAATTCCATCAAATCGGTCGAAATATTCCATTTCGTCACCACCAGGTTTATCAACTATAACGTATTTTTTACTTACAAAATCATAAACATACCAAGATATATTATCTTCACCGATAAATATATATTGTTTTTGATGTTCATTTTCATACCAAATTTCGCTTAATTCAATAAAACCATTTATATGCTCGTCAGGCTTTTTTTCTAAAAGTCTTTCATCTATATACCGTAAATGATAAAACCGTTAAACTCATATCCGTTCATTACTTTTAATAAATCAATATATTCCTCGGTAAATCAAAACCAAATTTCTTCTTTACTTCATCAGCAAATATTTGAATCTCTTTCTTATTTGCAGGAGCGTCTAATTTGTAGTTAAACTTACTCAAAACTTTTTCTACTTCTACTAGTTTTTCTCTCCACATACTATTCATCCTTTTAATGTTTTTCGGATATATATATCCATCTGGTATTGGAAATTCAATTGTTATCTTTTCGCCTCGTTTCATTTTTATATAATTTCACTTTGAAGTCTTCTTTTACTTCGACATCAATATCTTTCTTTATGTATTTATCCTTCTTCAGTTTTTCACCTATAACTCTTATGACATCATATAAATCACCTATACTTTTTATAACAGAATTTCCCATACAAGTCACTAAGGTTAGGGGCATACATAAAATTAAATAAAAAATTAAATTTATAGGTCACACCCGATACATCCATAGTTACTAATAGTGAAAATGCCTGCCACTTGTTGTTCCAACAAACGACAGACACTATTTACTTGCTATTCATCAACAGTCACATTTCTAGACAGTACCCATCCATTTAATCCATATGAGGATCGTATTTTATAGTACTGATAACTATTTTTTTGAATATGATGTACAATTTCATCCACATGGCAATAATCCATTGGCCAATCATAAGCTTTCCCTTTATTTAACAATTCTTTATTCTCAAGTACAAAGGAAGCAATCTCTCCTTCTACGATATCTAAAAGTATGCTATTAGGTATCTGGTTTTCAAAATGGAAAGCTAAAAAATCCTCAAACAAAATCCTCACTAACTTATCATGGTCACTCAAAGCTATAATTTCTATTTTCGAATTCTCAAAATCTATTTGATAATTTAATATCTTACAATCATGAATATTATTCATCAGCAGCAATTCTCCCTCTAATGATATCTGTCAACAGGGATTTTTAATCAAATCCCCTTTCTTTCAATGAAGTAACTATTGAAAAATGCCTGTCACTTGTCGGATTTGACAGATGACAGACACTCTTCTTTTCACCAATAAGAATTTTCACTCTCTTTCCAACTCGAGAGAACCATTAACTTCAATCAATTCTCCAATCCTTAAATTAATATTCTTCTCAAATTCTATCATTATATGTTCACCTAACTTATCAATACTGCATATGACAGTGGCATCGTCTTCAATCCGCTTAACCATTCCAAAAGCTTTTATGCTTGGAGATTTTTCAATTGATTGGATGAATCCAACTTTAGGAATACTTTTTAATACTTTGCATTCAGTTACTAAACCAATTTTCAAAGCACCTGTTACAGTATCCCCAATAGTTAATAAGTTTGTCACTGCTGGATTTTGTATGTATTCATCAAATTCTATAAAGTGTAGCCATTACATTGTTTTAAATTGATTGCTCCAAGCCTTAATCCATCTTTCATAACCCTCAGAATAGATTTCTTTTACTTTAAAGCTTTCTTTCATTTTTGCACTCCTTATAGAAGTTTATTTCCATTTTCATACTCCTTAATCATTTCTCCAAGAATATTCTTTGCAATAATCTTATTGAGCTTCTTCTACATCCTCTATATTCACTTCATACATATGCTGGATATTCACTTCTTTTGGAACCCATGCATAATAATTCTGATCATTATTTAAAATAAATTGAACTAATTTTGTTTCTGAATCATTCCAGAAATTTTTGATATGATCAACGTAATCCTCTAAATCCTCTTTATAGTCCAATTGTAAAATATACTCTCTATCTGTTAAGGCAAAAACAATTAAAGTTCCAAGTAGATTTTTCCTTTTGTTTTCTTCATTATAATCATCAATCGAAAACCATATTTGATCTAATTCAAGGGGCTCTTTATATTTTTCATAAAAACGCTCATCTTCTAGCTCTTCATAATCTTTTATGAGTTCATCGACAAAGGAATGCCATCTCATTGGGATGATTTTTTCTAATAAAGGATTGCTTTCGATTCCCTCTTGCCAATCTTTTTCCTTTTCCATGTCCATAACTAAGTACTCATTAATGTTGAAGTGCTTGAAATTCATTGAATTCTTGTAATGTGCCAAATCATATGGATAGTGATTATTGTCTTTTAGATTTGAATCATCAAGTTCTAAAATTTTTGTTAGCGCTGCGGTTTCAAAGCCCCAAAAACCTACATACCCAGGTTCTTTATGCGCATTTTTCCATTCATAATCATAGTGACCTTTAAACCATTCTTTTTCCATGTATGTTTGCATTCTTTTAGATGCTTCTCTTTTATCAGTTTGCGCAAGCTCTATAATTTCTCTAGTTTTTGAATATGGAATTTCTTTTTCGTAATGATCGGTAATTTTTGACCATCCACTATCACAAGCACATAGTAAGTAGTCAATCACGAAATCTTTAATATTCTCTTTCCCTACTAACTTTTTTAGTCTTTCTATATTTTTTTTATCAGTTTCTAGTAATATTCCCAACGAAATCATCCAAAGAAAATTTATATAGCCAACTTCTCTAGTCCCGATATGTTCTAGATCATAAATTGCATTATGAAAATCTTCCTCTATAGAACTGATATCTTCACCTAAAGAATACTTTGCTCTAATATTCTCCATCTCATAAATAAAATTTGTTAAGTAACTTGCTTCTATGATACTTTTATTATCTTTTTTATTCCTTTGTATCCCTTTCTTAGTATCTTCTTTTAAACTTCTAATATCTTCTCTATTTTCTTGAATAAACTCAATATTATATTCAATTGTTTCTCTACATTTACCTTCAATACATAAACGATCTCTCATTCTATTTGATTCCTCCTAGCCTCTGAATTAGGCATTCTACATCCAACGTATGTTTTACTTTGTATATACTCTTTCAACATTATCAACGTCTAGAGTATTGAAATCTCTTCTCTTGTTCAGTAGTTATGCCCTTTCTTCGCGTCATCGAATTGTTCCACTTTCTCTTTTTAAATCACAAACATCGAGAAAGCCCCACCGCAAGCTAGCTGTACCATGCTTTGATCACCGGATTCTGAATGCCTGCTTCCAAAATGGGATAAAAACCGTCCCTATACTTCAAGAATTCCAACTTGCTTCCTTGTTGCAGGAACCATCTCTTCTGGTCTTTCAATAAAGCTGTTATGATAAATAGTAACGAGACAATTATCACACGTTTTATAAATTTGTTTAGTATCAATTGACGAAGAAATTTTCAAATTTGAATCTTGGCAGCTCGGACATATTTCATCCGTCGTAAATGTTGCAATATCCCATATCAAGCTCATAACATGTTTACATATTTCTCTCAGTAAAATTGGGGATGTTTTTTATGTAATGTTTATAGCTAATTCAATATTATCCTCAGTTGTAC
>NZ_CADEPK010000456.1 GCF_902829255.1 Metabacillus niabensis
TGAGGATCGACAGCACGTGGAAAAGGACATCTGTTGCTGAATATTGACACTCCGAAAAGGAACTAACTTATCAAATCACAGATTTTCAGCAACACGAACCATGCTGGAGAATACTGAAAAACAAGAGGGAATCAGTTATAATAAATGATGGAAAGGGTGAACAAAATGAAAATAAGAAAAGCGAATGTACAAAATGGTGATCAATTTATTACAAACGTATACATATATGAAAATAAAAAAGAGGAATATAGTTTAATTGCAGTACCTGAAATAGAATGGTCAACGATTGTTGAATATGAAGAAAGTCGTGACCATTTACGTGAAAGATTGCACAACTCACTTGCAAAAGCTGTGAAAGATGAGGTTGCAGAGGAGCTAGCTACGAAAATGGTATATTGGGTAGGAGAAATGTAAAAGGGAAAAAATCATCATCCAACAGAAACCATTTGGATGATGATTGAACGAATATTACATCACGATGATAAAAAGTCCTCAACCTGTCTTATATATTCATCTCTAGGATACCCATTATACAATGTTCCAGCAAGCTTGATTGGATCACCAAAAAAGTAGCGTTCATATTGTGTTTGTCTAGTACCAAATGAGCTCATTGTTAAATCCCAGACAAGGCGAAATAGCTTTGTTTTTTCGACTGCACTACATGCATTTCCTTGAAAATAATTGTCTATATCATCGGCAAGCTCTGATTGAAAGTCCTCCTCGGCTGGAATCGCCATCAGTCCACCAGCTCCAATCAACTGTAGGATTTCACTCATTCTAGGATAAAGTGTTGGAAATGTATTTATCGCAACATAAAGGGGGTGAACATTTGGAGTTATTGTCCCCCATTGATCCTCTTTTGCATGAAGCTCAGCACGCTCCAACAATGCCTTCATCGTCTCTAAACCGATAATCATTTCACTTATTTTTTCTTTAATATGCTGATAATCGGATAAATCTAAGGAATTGACCATCTTTTGTGCAAGTCCAAGGATGAATTCTGTTTTAACAATTTGCCTAATGACAACCTGATGTAAAGCATGTGCAGTAAAGCTGCTTTTAGAAAACAATTCGTAAGCAATATCCTGCCTATTATGGAAAAAGACTCGATCCCAAGGTACGAGCACATTGTCAAAAATAATCATTGTTTCCATTTCGTGAAAGCGGGAGGAAAGTGGATAATTAAAAGCTGAATCTCCTTTGTAAAAGCTTTCACGACAAATAAATTTCAATCCTTCTGTATTCGTCGGGATTGAAAAACTAAAGGCGTAATCATCATCTCCTAGTTTACTTCCTGATGGGAAAATGAGAACCTCATCTGTCATCCCACCTTGAGTTGCGAGAAGTCGCGCTCCTTTAACAATCAGACCATCTGAAGTTTTTGCAATAACCTTTGCGGCAATTGGCTCTGTTGAAGGCTTTTCATTCTGGTAAGAACGATTAACCTGTGGATTAATAAAGCTATGTGTAAACGAATAATCGTGCTCACGTGCATGTTCATATAAACGAAGGAGGTTTTCACTAAACGATTTCTCTTGCTTTGTAAGAATAGGTGAAGCAGTAGCTAGAGTCATTAATACAGTATTTAAATAATCAGGTGTTCTCCCCATCATTCCTAACGTTTTCCTTGCCCACACGTTCATCATATAGCGACGCCGTTCCAAATCCTCTTTTGTTTTCGGCTGTAAAAAAGAGATGCCAACCGGTTCTTTTGATAACGGGGAGGGAAAGGTCATTTTCTCTATGAGGTCTGGATGGAGCTGTAAATCATATAAAGAAGCCTTTGTTTGCATAGCACCTTTATAATCTGGATGGTCGCTAAGCTTCCCAGTTACTTTTTTTCCTCTAATCCATACATTTGGCTGCATTTCATTTATACGTGATAAATATTGTTCTCCACTAATGGCAGGCAAAAGCATTCACTCCTTACCAAATTAATCCATGTAACACTATATGCATTGATTGTAAAAAGTGATGAATATAATCATAAAATGATGTAAGAAAATGTTGAACAATAATTAAAGGAATGTTGCTATCTTTGGAGGAATAAGGTAGTAAAGAAAGGAAAAAGTAATTTGTAAGCGCTTACCTAATGTTTAAATGCAAACACCATGGAAAGGATATTACTAAAAGGGCATTTATGAAAGGTGTGAGTGGTGTGCAAGAAGAAAACTTTTTTAAAGGAATGGTTTGGGCGACATTATTAAGTATACCGTTATGGCTATCATTTTTTGGTTGGATCAAAATGACGATAAACCTTATGAAATATTTATAATCGATTTCGTTCATCTTAAGCTCCTTCCTAGAGTGATTTTTCTCATATATTAGAAAAAAAGTTATTTATTTATAGTTTTATATAGTAAAATAGGTTTAAAACGATCGGCTTATTTGTCTTTGGGGGTTTTCTAATGGAAGTCTTTGTCGCAAAACAACCTATTTTTAATAAAAATGAGGAAGTTATTGCCTATGAACTTTTATATAGAGGGAGTCAGGAAAATATTTTTCCAGATATCGACGGGGATCAAGCTACAACAGAGGTTATTATTAATAGC
>NZ_CADEPK010000457.1 GCF_902829255.1 Metabacillus niabensis
CTTTTCCTTTCCCTGGAGTCCAATCGCATATTCCTTGAAATCCGCCATTGGCATATGTAATAACTCTTTACCTTCATTAATTAATAAAATATCCTCTAATAAATCTTCAATTTCATTTAATAAATGACTTGAAAGAATAATAGTTCTCGGGTATTCAAGATAGTCCTTTAATAACGCTCGGTAAAAATCCTTTCTAACCGAGGAATCCATTCCAGTTGTTGGTTCATCAAGAATCGTTAACGGACATTTTGCTGAGAGCGCTAAAATCATATTAAACGTGCTTTTCATTCCTTTAGAAAGATGATAATAGTGTTGTTTAGGATGAAATGTAAAATAAGAAAAAAGTCTTTTGGCAAACTCATCATCCCAATTTACATAAACTGCTGCTGCAGATTGTAAGATATCCTTTAACGTTAATGTATTAGGAAAATACATTTGATCGTCAATATAGATCCTATTTGCAGATACCTTCAAATTATTGAATGGATTTTCGGAAAACACTTTTATACTGCCTGAAGATTCACGAATAAAACCAGCGATGATTTTTAAAAGTGTTGTTTTGCCCGCACCATTTCTACCGATTAAGCCAGTAATTTTATTAGTTCCGATTGTAAAAGACAATTCATTTAATGCTTTCTTTTGACCATACATTTTCGATAGTTTCTCACATTCAATAACGTTCATTAACAGCTCCTCCTATCACGATTGGCTTCCTTAATCATCTTAACTAGCTCTTCTTCTGATATTTTTAATCTTTCTGCTTCTATCACAATTTCACTAACTAAATTTTTTAACGTTTGATTTTTCCTTTTATTAAGAATGATCTCTTTCGCATTAGTCGATACAAACATCCCAAGCCCCCTCTTTTTGTACAAAATCGACTCCTCCGCTAACAAATTTAAGCCCTTTGCAGCTGTTGCGGGATTGATATTAAACATATCTGCTAGCTGATATTGGGAATAGATTTTTCCATCCTCCAAAATGTTCTCACTTAATATTTCATTCTCTAACCACTCTGCAATTTGTATATAAATTGGTTTCGTTCCATCCGAATTCAGCATCAAGTATAAAACCTCCCTCCAATTAACAACCAACCCAGTGCATTACTGTTGTAATGTACTATATACTAATTTCCATTTTATTTCAATACAAAGTTTCCCCTGCATTACCTTTTTTAACCACAAAAAAAGTTCACGACTATATTCGCGAACTTTTTTGAATTGATAATATAAATGTTCTAGAAGGGAAATAAAAAAAGACCAGTATCTCTACTGATCTTTTACACACTTCATATTAAATAAGCGGGTGAAGGGAATCGAACCCTCATCATCAGCTTGGAAGGCTGAGGTTTTACCACTAAACTACACCCGCACGTAAAAATAAATGGTGGAGGGGGGCAGATTCGAACTGCCGAACCCGAAGGAGCGGATTTACAGTCCGCCGCGTTTAGCCACTTCGCTACCCCTCCATCATGGGTAGAATTACAATATTTTATGGAGGAGGAAGGGGGATTCGAACCCCCGCGGGCTTTGACACCCCTGTCGGTTTTCAAGACCGATCCCTTCAGCCGGACTTGGGTATTCCTCCAAATTTATTATGGCGCGCCCGAGAGGAGTCGAACCCCTAACCTTTTGATCCGTAGTCAAACGCTCTATCCAATTGAGCTACGGGCGCATCATCAAATGATAAAAGTATTTTTAAATAATAATCGTTGCCTCAGCAG
>NZ_CADEPK010000458.1 GCF_902829255.1 Metabacillus niabensis
ATCCTACTCCTATAATTTTACATTACGCAAACTTTTATGATGTACTAACTGTTGTAAATTACCAGAACCTTAAATGTGGGGTTCCTACTTTATTTAACTATTTGCATAGAGATAACAGCCCTTTAAAATAGCCTCTTTTGTAAAAAATACCATTATCTCAAAGACAGTTTTAATCTCTGACTCAACCTTTCAGGAGATGGATAGTCAGCTATATTCTTAGGGTATCTAATTCTGTCATAAAGTAATTTTATGTTTTCATTCTGAAGAAATATCTCACCATTAGACCTTACGCAAATATCCCCGTCTTCATAAAACTTATCATGAATTTTACAAAGACAAATCCCATTGTTCACTGTATCATCTGCACATAGATGTGCTGGATATATGTGAGCAGCAACTAAAATTGAGTCATCGTTTATTTTACACATTGCACATTGATGACCATATGCCTTAAGTACTTTAGTTCTAAAACTACTTTCTCTTATTAATTTTCTTCCAACCTTTTCTACATATTCTCTTCCTTCGGGATATAATCTTCTAGCATTAATTAATTCATCAGTTTCAAGTTCTACAGTACCATCATCATGATAGGTTGCTTTTGGTAATAGATTATACCTATTCTTTGTTAAATCTAAAAAGCCCGTTGTACCTTTTTCATCGAAGATTATCTGCACTCTAATTTCTCCTTTATTATGTTCATCAAATGAGTACAAAATTGGATAGACCTTGTCATCTGGTAACTTTTCTAAAAAGTCCTCTTTCAGTTGACGATTTCTCTCTTCTCTAATAGCTGCATTATTTGTCTCTATTAATATTTTTTTCGTGAAATACCTGCCTTCACTATCAATATAGTGCATAAAACCCTCCCCTTACATAATAATATTTTCCTTATTTTAACATAACTATTTACTTATAGCCTACTCAAGTATCCCTAATATATTTTTTACCCCCACCCAGTGCCGTATGATTGACTTTTGGAAACAAAATATTATGTATCGGTCATTAGCTCCATGACTTTAAAAACAACTCAATAACCATAAACAATACTTGGGGTTATGCGAAAAGACATCCCCAAGGATTCGGTCCGACTAAAAATGAAGCATCTAATCGTACAATTAAACTAGATAAAAAGACAATGAACGCATTTAGAAGACTTTTCGAGACTGTAACACCAAATTTGTATGGATACCAAGAGTCCAAGTACAGAGTAATTAGCAACACCAATCCAATAAGTCTCTTACAAAAAACTTACTAGAACTTGGAATCGATCCAATTACGATGCATGCCTTAAGACACACCCATGCAAGTGTTCTATTATATAAGAAAATTGACTTCAATTATATTAGTGAGCGTTTTGGGCATAGTAATATCAATACGACTTATAAGCACTATTCTCACGTGATTAAGGAACTACGGGAGGAAGAGGAGAAACAGACGATTGAAACTTTTGAGAATATGTAAGCTCGGTTGAAATCGAAATTATTGTGGTTTATGGTATAAGAAAGGTGTTGGTGTGTGAACACTGGCATTCCTCTTAGTTATTCGCAGTAATGGGATGTCTAATTAAATACGTGTAAGAAAAAAGGCAACTCACACTGCTTAGCGGGCATGGTGAGTTGCTTTTATGTAATGCAAATGAATGTCTAAAAAAGTATTCCTTCCTTTATAATGCAGAATAGACCTCTAAAGGAGATTATTTTTAGTATTAATCACTTATAGTTATCTATAAATAATGAACGTAACCATTCTAAGCTCTTATCTTTTAAATTAGAAACATATTCTTGACCGCGACCTGTTGACTGTACATAGCAATAGTTACTATTATCAGGACAGTTAAGCCATCGATTTGAAATGTTTTCTTCTACATTCAGGTATGTTGGGCGGTAATCATCCGTATTAAAAAATGATGGTAATTTCCAGATACTTGGTTGGTTTTTATGTAATTCAGAAGATAGTAACAAATCGCTTGTTAGTTTCGGAAAATATCCACTTCCCGGTATTTCCATATCTTCAAATAATTTTTCAGCCGCCAGAAAAATTGTGTTATTATCTCGGTTAATAAAATCATAATCAGATCCGTGCGGGTGTCTATCTCTGACTTCAATTGGAAGTTCTGATTGGTTTACTTTGGTTATTACTTTATTAACTTTTAGCCACCCATAAATAAAATAGGCAC
Organism: Metabacillus niabensis; assembly: GCF_902829255.1. Taxonomy (GTDB): domain Bacteria; phylum Bacillota; class Bacilli; order Bacillales; family Bacillaceae; genus Metabacillus; species Metabacillus niabensis. The sequence continues at coordinate 2,177 of NZ_CADEPK010000458.1, forward strand.
CTTGTGTCCAAGCTCCAATAGGATCAAGAGGATGCACTCTATATTTTATTGGCGTAAATCTACTAAAAAATAGAAATATACTACCTTCTTGGACTTGATTGTTTCTTAAATGGCCAGCAGCTGCTTCTGATTGCCCAAAAGCACCAAATTCAGGTCCATTTGTTAGCCATGGGCATCTCCCTAAAATTGGATCATAATGGGCACTCCTATTTCTTACTTCTATTTTAGTATTTTTTCCAAAGTACATTTTTGGATGGTTAATTAATTCTTGTAGATTTTTTGCATATATTCCCTCAAAAAACTGGCTAACAAGTGATAGCTCATTATATTTATACAAAGCATCTTTCTCTTCATCTTCTGGGATAGGCAATACAATAAATTTCCCTGTCTTTGGGTCAAAAGGAGAATATCCATTCCCAGAGGTAGAATCAAACCCTTTTCTACTTAATATGAGCTTTTCCATAATGCCCTCCTTATAAAAAACTATATTAGTAAACTTATAATAATACGTATTCCTATTATTAACCTTTCATCTCTGAATCATTGTTATGTTTAATGACGATGAGTTTGATTTCAACATTTATGGAAAAACTCAATAACAAATGAATTTCAGTTGATGGTTAGAAACTATCAAACACTCTCGTTAATTATAAAAAGTTTATTAACCATAAAAGAATCAGAGAAGTGAAATAGCATAATACTTCACTTAAAGTGAGGGCCTAACCAATTAAAGTCTGAACAATTTTTAATGCATTTACTCTTGTAGTCGCTATGAACAAAGCATTTTTTTGTTCTTCTTTCCATTTCCAATCATCTCCTATACCCTCAAAAAGTAAAATAATATGTGAACTTTCCCAACCTTTATAGCTATGATAACTACAAATCTTCAAGCGTCCCTTACTAGGTTGAAGTCTCCATTTTTCATTCCGTCTCTCGTCACAAAAGTAACCTTTTAAGAACAAGTCTGCGTTCTTATTGTACAACCTAGTAGCAGAACGTCCGTCACCATGCTTGTATGTATTCACAAGATCAACTAATAGTTCAACCGTTTCCCATTGGGAAGTCTTTGTCAGATAGAAATTTTAAAAATTCGTATGCTTCTTTTATTTGACCCATATTAAAACCAAACTTTTAAAATTCATCTTTTGTTCTTATCGGACTCATTCTATGGTTTAGCTCCGAGTAAATAAAACCCCTCAATTATTGTTCAAAAATCTTGTATGTTGAAGGCAACAAAGACATGTGAGAATTTTATTCCATAAATTTTTCAGCTTTACCGTAACAACCTTCGGATTTAGAACATAATATCTAACAACCATTGATTTATCTAATAAACGGCAATCTATTATTAAGACAATAGGATAGTAAATGTTATTCATGTTGCTTTTTATCTTTATTTGTTATGTTCTTCTACCTGCTCCCCTATCTCTTCAAAATTCTATGTCAATGATGTCTGGCATTTCTCTCTTAATTTCATCCTTATCCTTTTGAAATTCTTGTGGTGAGTAGTTTAAAGAATCATACATTGTATTTCTTAAACGATTACCCATCTTTGTCATTGATGTATAAGTTAGACCACCAGAAACAACTCCTCCAACAATAGGAATTACTTTAGAGATTCCTTTAGCAAAAGTATCTTTTGTCATCTTAACCCCTATAAGAGCTGCTATTTTCTTTACAATCGGATAGTAGAATGTTTTGGTTAATGCCTTTTGTGGTAGTCTTTCTAATGTCTGTTGTGCTATTTTGGAAGAAACCACTTTTAATGTTGAAGCAGCACCCCCTACACCAAACATTACACCAAGGAATAAAATTAATTCATTTCTTACTCGTTCCAAGTCTAGTTCTTCATCATCCCAAAAGTCTTTGTATCCAAATATATAAGCTAGTTCTTGTGATAAACGTAAAGCTACTCCAAAAAATTGAAGAGTATCTGCTGGAATTGTGGCAGCCATAGCCCATCCACCAGGTAGTCCAGCCGTAAATGAAGTACCAGAACTTTGCAAGGTTCTTTTATTTACAAGGGATTTTGACATTCTATTGATTTGTTCTTTACTGATCCCAACATCTAATGGTCCTTTATCTATTAATAGGGGGATTTGATCCGAACTTAATTTATCACCAAATGTTTTTACTAAAAACTCTTTTCGATCAACTTTAACACCTGGTATTTTTAATGCGTTTACAATTATCAATTCAACATTTGTAGATTCTCCATTATTAGCCATGATATTTCCTTCTTTCTTTCCATATTTCAATCGAATAATCTATATCTATTATATCATTTAATATATCTCCTGAAGGGTACTCTATGATCTCATCTGAACTACCTAACATCTCCTTGTTTTTAAAGAAATATTGAATCTAGCTTGATATCATATTAAACAACTGATTAATTTACTCTTGAATATTCAATCCATTATATAGCTCACATATGTACTATCTCACCCTGTATCCGGCCGGTCGGATATCAACTTTTTGAAAGTTATTGGCTTAGTAAGCTTCCCATTAATAACCACTTTACAACCGTATACCCTAATCTACCGTCACAATATTTTGCCATTCCATAACAACTCTAAAATTTCGTTCATATGCATGAACGATTTCCGACATGTAGAGCCAATTATCGATTAACATTTCTGCTCTAGAACGTACATAATGTCCGTCAGCTGCTCTATGTTTTGCTTCAAATTTGTCTCCAAATCCTATTGTTGAACCGTGATTCGTTTACCAGACCCCAAATAATGCTTTATTTGTATACATTCATTTGCTTAGTGATGCTTGTTATAAATAATTAAATCAATACCTCCGTCAGCACCATCAGATGTTTCACTAGCTTTGTAACCTTTTGATTTGAAGTATAGATAACACAGACGTTCAAACTCTCTCCATGTTAGGTCTTCTAATTTAGATTTGATTATTTCATTGTCAGCTCGAACCTGTTACTTTGGTTAGCTGAACTTCCACTTATTCTATTTTTTTTACGTGATTTTTTAGTGTTTTTCTTTGGTAAAGCTATGAAGACAAGCCTCTCTAGTATTGGAGCAAATATTAAAATACTAAAAAATATGTAAATGTTTGTGCTTTTTAGTGTTAAAGAAATTAGAGAATTAAATTCAGCAAAACGGAATCATAAGTGTCCATTAGCAATGTTTATTACATCAAGCACCTTCACAAAAGATGCTCTATTACAGGCTGATATTTTTAAAATAGAATGCAAAGACATTCATTGGATTAATAATAATATCGTAAAGTGGCAAGAACAACAAATAACTAAAAGCTTCTCCAGTTAGACCAATACGACAACAACCGAGTACTTGTTGCATTATGTTTAACAAAACACAAAGAGAGAGTAAGAATTTTACTCTCTTCTCTCTCTTTTGTTAATCACTTAAATTCTACCTACCCTACCTATTAACCTTTTGTAGGTTACTTCCACTAGGACCCACCATATCCTAATAGCTTTAAGTTTTTTCCAAAAATTCAATAATAGCTCAATCTAATATACCTATCATATATTGGTAACGACTTTTCTAATTAACAATTCCAGTTTTCCCTTACATTCATTTACTAATAGTTCTTCTGAACCTATAAAACTCCAATGCTAGTTCATCTAAAGATACCGTTTGTCAGGGTCAAACTTTTACAGTACCATAATTATGTAATAATCATAAAAGTCAAAATCCAACTACGCTTTAATCACAATCTTCAAATACCTTCTCGGCAATATATAATCAAGATTTTGAATTTCCTCATCAATAATTTCAAAACGAATATATTTCAACTCGTTATTCAAAGCTAAAATATTTTCCAACTTTTCTATCCACAGCAGCTAACGGCATTATAATTAACATCGTACTTTTCACTCCCCCTCGTAAAATACCCTACTATTGCCGGAAAATAAGTGAACTCCTTCCTCATTTCCCGAAACGAAACCACATCCTTTCCTCTAACAAACTCAAAATCTAGCGAATATTCATGACAATTCAATGGTGGGTGATGGTATACTTCGAAATAGTATTGAATGGCCTGTTGCTCGTTGCTAGCAAAGATAAAAACAAAATCATTCTCGTTCATCTTTAATGAGTAAATCCCAATCTTATTAAAGCCTAAAACATTGTTTTCAATCATTTCCGCGACCTTCTCATGATCTGCTTGTTCAAAGTCGATTTTTGATATGTCATCTTCTAATGAAATTTTCTGCTCTGCTAGTAAGTGATGGATGTAATGGGCTAATGAAGATTCTTCAGAACAGATAGAATCCAAATATAGCTCTTCCACTATCACGTGTTCTCACCTCGATAAGAGTTTTTTAACATTTTGTATCATTCGTAATCTTCTCCAGTAGTAACACTCTGTTCCTTATGCTCCTCAATTTTCCCTGTATACACGTTATAATTGACCTTTATCAATCCAATCGGACCATTTCGGTTTTTCGAAACAATGATTTCGAGGGAACGATCCTCGGTGTCCTTGTCATAGTAGGCTTCACGATACAAGAACAAAATGACATCTGCGTCCTGTTCCACACTGCCCGATTCCCGAATATCTGACATAAGTGGCCGTTTATTGGCTCTTGATTCGACTGAACGATTTAGCTGTGCTAAACAGACGACTGGGCAATCAAAGTCCTTTGCCATTGCTTTAAGAGATTTGGATATTTCCGTAACCTGTAAATGAGAATTCCCTCCGTATGATTCACCTGATTGGATGAGGGTTAAATAATCGATAAAAATAATCGGTTTCTTGTGTGGAAATTGATTTTTCATTTTTCGCGTTTTCGATCGCATCTCAGCAATCGTTTGTCCCGCTCCATCAAAAATTTGGATATGAGTTTCGTTGAGATCGTGAATGACATCAGACCATTTATTCTTTTGCTCTTCTGTTAACATTCTTTTCGGATTCCGCATTTTTGTCCGATTAAAGCCCCCTGTCGAAGCAATTAATCGAGTAGTAATCAGCTTTTCAGGCATTTCCAAGGAAAAGACGAGTGGCAGAAACCCTGCCCATCCCGCTATTTTAGCGAAATGAAGCATGACATCGGTTTTTCCCATTGATGGTCTTGCGGCGACAATCGTCACTTCCCCGTCCTGAAAGCCTCCTGTTATTTCGTCGAGCTTGTGGATACCTGTTGTGATGCTTTTCGAGATGATTTGGTCCTCCCATGGTGCCTCATAGATAGCGGACAATGCTTGGTGGATTGACATATGATCATCTAGCTTCATTTGGTTAAGTTTATCCAATTCGGTCATGACTCTAGAAATCTCCCAATCATTCATTGCTGCTATCGTTAAAAGATTTTTCTTTTCGCGTTCCTTCCAAAGGTCTAGAATAAGCTTTTCTATTCCCTCAAATTTCTCAAGGTCCGCATAGGATAATAACTCCGAAAGGTAAGACATTCCCCCTAATGATTCAAGGTCAGGCAAGGTTGTCATTGTGATTAAATCAACACTCTTGCCTGAACGGTTTAATTCCACCATTCTGCGCATGATTTCTCTATGTCGTGTGCTTTCTAGCTGTTCAGGCCGAATAATCGTATCCTTTAGTAGATACTCTGCCTTCATCAAGCTCCCTAAAAATGCTTTTTCAGCCAAACTCAATCCTTTTCACCTACCAAATCTAAGAAATGCTGGGTTTCCTACTTACTCTCCATCCTCAATGCTAAGAGACTTTTCAGGAACGCAAAAGGATTCATATAAGCTACGAATTTCATCCCTAAGTATCGATTTTGAAACATATTGGATAAGCGAGGTGTCATCTACTTCTTTTAATTCAGAATGGACGCTGTCCATGACTGACTTTCCACCCTTCCGTAGATACTCTCTTCCCCAGTCTTTAACGGCGAGTTCTTTTGTTTCAGGATTGTAACGAATTAGCTTATGGTAGTTGATGAATCTTTCCATTAGCGTTTGTACAGCCTCAATTGAAAACCCTAAATCAAACGACATTTGTTTTTTTATAATGCGATAAATTCCAATTCGCGTCGTATACGGATTCGTAAGGAGATAAACATAAAAATATTTATCCTCTGGGGTCATCTCTTCCACAATCGGATTGTTCCAAAAGTCTGTCCGTAACTTTCTATAATTTGTCATCTGTTTCACTACCCTTTCTTCTTTGAATTTTCTTTTCATATGTTATATATAGAAAAATGGAGGGAGGGTAGCGTTGGTTTTTAAAAAATTTTATATTTTTTGCATGAAAAAGGTTTGATATTAACTAAATAAAAT
>NZ_CADEPK010000459.1 GCF_902829255.1 Metabacillus niabensis
TAATTAACACTAGAAGATAGTTATTCCCATGATGACAAAAAAAGGGAGTATCCATATTCATGGACACTCCCTTTTTTTAATTATTAGCTTGAAAATAATTTGTTTTTTAGTAGAAACTGTACAAAGTTTTCACCTCTATGATTTATTTCGTTACTTTTGCACGGGCTTCTTTCCACTTATTATTTAGGTCTTTCATAATATCATCAAAACTTTCATCTGTATTTCCAATAGCGGATTCAATGATACGTTGTTTAAATTCTGGTTGGAATAAACCGATTTCTCCTTCGTTGTCAATTGCATCGACCCAGCCTTCTTGTCCTTCTTGAGCTGGTGCATTTCTTAACAATTCAACACCTAATTCTTCAAATGAGGCTAACGTATCTGGCAGCTCTTCACCTATGACTGGAGAGATTCCACCATTGTCAAGCGCATAATTGGATTCATTAATAAACCAATCAAGCCATGCTCGTGCAGCTTCCTTGTTTTCACTATTTTTATTAATCCCAATTTTGTAATCTCCACTGCTTTCTGAATATTGCTTTCCTTCATGATTATAAGGGAATGGCATATAGCCAATATCATCTGGATTTTCAGCTATATCTTGAATTTGTGTAATCGCCCATGAACCTAATACCATTGTTGCAATTTCACCATTTGCTAACATTTTCTTTGAGCTTTCCCAATCAGTCGTTAGTGGATCCTCTTCAATTAATCCTTCTTTGGCGATATCATGCATCAATTTGTATAAAATATAATGTGGCTTACCTTCTGAGAATGGGTCATCCATATTTGCCATTTGAACATTAACATAATCCTCAACCCCTGCGATAGACAAACGGTTTGGCTCCCATTGAGTTAACGGCCAGCCTGCCGCATAGTTTGTATAATAAGGAATCGCATTTGTTTCTTCTTTTACTTTTTTTAATGCCTCTAAAAATGCTTCTGGTGTAGTTGGTATTTCTGAAATACCCGCATCTTCAAAAACTTTTTTATTAAAGACAATTCCTTGAGCGTTTACAACAACCGGAATACCATACACATTGTGTTCATAAGCATCTTCATCAACATGTAAATATTTTTCACTTAATTCATCAATTGTTCCAAGCGGCTCAAAGTAGTTTCCTAGCTCTTGAACTGGTACTTCATTTGGTATGAGTAAAACATCTCCATATTCTGTAGAATTCATGCGGATCTTCACTTGACCTTCATAATCTGTAATTGCTTCAAATTCCACCTTTATATCTGGATATTTTTCATTAAATTTTTTTGCATAGTCCTGGAATACTGTATCAACAATATCAGTGCGATTTGTTAACACAAGGATTTCACCTGATGGACCATCAGTTCCGTTCGCATTTCCCTTACTTGAGCTCTTATCAGTTTGAGAACAACCTACTAATAAAGAAAAAATCATCATGCTAAAAACTAGCACCTTAAATAAGTGTTTCATCTAATATCCCCCTCTTGTTAAGTAATCGTTTAAGTAATTAATATTTTATTATGAAAACGCTTACCTGTCAATGTGGTGATTTTCGCAAAAATATTAACATATTTTTAGTCAAAAAAAGGCCACTCCTCCTAATGAACCTTTGCTCAATTTGGAGAAGTGAACCTATATTAGATTAATATTTTTTATGCCATATCTGCAGCTTGTTTACCTTCCGTCATTTTTTTTACAGAGTCACGGAATACAAGCTTGCCTTTTACAGATATTTGTTCCCATTTTTTCTTTTTCGTTTTTAATTTTGAAATAATTAAATTAACCGCTGTTCGAGACATTTCTTCAATATCAACCTCTACTGTTGTTAGCTTAGGTTCCGCAATTTGTGCATATATATCATTATCAAAGCCTACGACTGAGCAATCCTCAGGTACTCGATAACCTAATGAATCTAGCTTATTAATTAAATTGTATGCAACTTGATCACAGTTACATACAAATGCTGTAGGAAGCTTTTCAGGAAGCTCAATATCAATATACTTTCCCCGCTCATCACGGTCATTAATAATAAATTGTTGTTGTAAAGGCAGCTTATGCTCTAGCAATGATTTATAGAAGCCTAAAAAGCGGTCTTGAATACTGCTTGTTGAGTAAATGTTTCCTACGAAGCCAATATCTTTATGACCATTTTTGATAAGGTGGTTTGTCATTTCATAGACACCATAGAAATTATCTGTAATCACCGTATCGGCTTCTGCATCCTCATTATAAAAATCAATATAGACGATCGGTATTTCTATTCCATTTAGCAGATGGATATATTCATTGCTTATTTGCCCTAATATTAACAATCCATCAACCTTTTTATCATAATAGATTCGTGGAAGAACTTTATTTTCTTCATCCTCTGAGCTTAAAATATGAAGAATTCCACTATATTGATGCTGATCTAAGACTCGAGCAATATGCTGATAAAATTTCAAATAAAAGGATTGGATTTCTCCTGTAAAACGTTCTGGTATAATAACGCCAATATTATAAGCTTGGCCTTCTTTCATTGATTTTGCTAAAGTATTAAATCGGTAGCCCATTTCCTCTGCAACTTCTTTAATTTTCTGCTTTAGCTCCTCACTTACGCCCTCTTTATCATTTAGTGCTTTCGAAATAGTGACACTACTAACACCAAGTCTTTCCGCAATATCTCGCATTGTTACGTTATTTCCCAAAATACCCACCTCTCCGACATTTACTATGTTCAAATTTATGATGAGTTAAACCAGCATTACACGATAATGGTTTAACTTTTAAGTTATAATCAAATCTAACATCCATTTAACTCAGGATGTATAATAATTAAAAGCTTACCTTTATGAAAACGTATATTTACATATATTATAAAGTAACTTTCACTTAATTGCTCGAATTAAGTTGAAAAAATTATGATAAGTTGAAATGATACCAAGCAAATTAGACATAACGGTCTCTGCTAATGGCGAAAAGATGTAAGAAGCCGTCTGTAATCATCGGTTGGTTCCCTTAATAAAATTGCCCATGCTATGAATAATAGAGCCTAAAAAATGAGAGTAGGTCATACAGGCTAACATACTCTCATCTATTTTTATAAAATTGGTGATAATAAACGCGAAACAGACTCTTTAAAGCGTATCGTTTTTGAACGATGATGATAAGCCCCTAATGTAAGCTCCCTTGAGACCTCGATATCTTGTAGGAAATGCTCATAAAGCTCCATCGCTATTGACGAATCATAAACGAAGGCATTCACTTCAAAGTTTAATTTAAAGCTTCTCATATCAATATTCGCTGTTCCTACTGATGAAATTTCATGGTCAACAATAATCGTTTTTGCATGGATAAAGCCATTATCATAAATATATACTTTAGCACCAGAGTTTAGCATTTCCCCTATATATGACATCGTTGCCCAATAAACAAACGGATGATCTGGTTTATTGGGAATCATAATTTTGACATCCACCCCGGATAAGCAAGCAATTTTTAAAGCATCAAGTAAACTCGCATCAGGAATAAAGTACGGTGTTTGAATACAGATTGTTTTTTTAGCAGTTGAAATCATTTTAATATAGCCATTTTTAATCTGTTCCCAATCTGAATCAGGCCCACTAGTGACAATTTGTAGGCTGCTGTTTCCGGTAACACGCTGATTCGGAAAATGGTTTGGGATATAAGGCACCTTCTTTTTATTTGTCGCCTGGTTCCAGTCAAGAATAAAGCGCGTTTGAATCGCAAATACGGCTGGACCTTGAATGCGAAGATGTGTATCACGCCAGTAGCCGAAATTCGGATCAAGTCCTAGATATTCATCCCCGACATTAAATCCGCCGACATAGCCAATCTGTCCATCAATAATAACGAGCTTACGATGGTTACGATAATTGAGCCGTAAATTGATCCATCTTAGTTTAGACGGGAAAAACCGTTCAACCTCCCCTTCTGCAGCCAATAATTCTGCAAAAAACGATTTCCTTAGCCCCCTTGAACCAAGATCATCATATAAAACTCTGACCTTTACTCCTTGCTTTGCCTTTTTCGTTAATAGCTCAATAAGCCGCTTCCCTAGCTCGTCATTATGTAAAATATAATATTGCAAATGAATATGGTCTTGTGCGTTTTCAATATCAGTCATTAATTGCTCAAATTTATCTTTGCCGTCTGTAAAAATATCAATTAAATTATGCTTTGTTAACACTGCATCATTATTAATTAAATGCATATAAATGAGCTGTTTATATGCTCTTTCCGTATCATTTTGATATTCAAATGTATCATTGCGAATTTGTTCGACCTGCCTGTTCAGCAAGGTTTCAATCCCAAGCTTTTTGCGGTCCTCCCATTGAAATAAATGATAGCGGCTCAGATTTTGCCCAAATAGAAGGTAAAGTAAAAACCCTAACAAGGGAATAAAAAAGAGGACAAGTAACCAAGCCCATGAAGCAGTCGCATCTTTTCTCTCTCTAAAAATGACAATAATAGCAAACGCAATATTAAGAAAGATAATAATTCCAAGTAATATAGCTACAATGTGCATCATTTTTCCTCACTTCTTCAAAACTTTTACTATATTTAATCGTATAAATTGAAGCGAACGTCTAGAGTGGAAGCAGAACGGAAGATTAGATATAGCCTTTGTATTTATAATTAGTCGTTCCTTCTACACTAGTATAACGTGAATGTTCTATTAGAGTAAGCCTCTTCATAATTCACTTATGTAAGAAAAATAAATTTGTTGATAACTCTGTGAGATATATCTTTAGTATGTTAAAATATCTCATAATGAATTTTCAATCTATATTATCTATTCCATAGAGGTGAACAGGAAATCATGAACGAATTAGCACAAGCGTTAAACAAGTCGATTCAAGCAGACAACGAATACGTCTATGATATGTTGTCCCAGCTAGGAAAGGAAATGTTTTACCCAAAAGGAATCTTAAGTCAATCAGCAGAAGCTGGTAAAAAGGCACATCGTTTTAACGCAACGATCGGAATAGCTACAGAGAATAACCAGCCGATGCATTTTCAGCATATTCAAAATATGTTCGGTGAAGAAGTATCACCAAAGGATTTATTCCCATACGCTCCACCTCAAGGAAAAGAGGAGCTTCGCAATGTGTGGAAGAAAAAAATCCTTGCAGATAACCCAAGCCTGAAGGAAGAATTAATTGGAACACCTGTCGTTACAAACGCGCTTACTCATGGACTTAGCATTGTTGCTGACTTATTTGCGGACGAAGGTACTCCCGTTATCCTACCAGATAAATATTGGGGAAACTACAACATTACATTTAAAACCCGTCGTGGAGCGACAACTGTCACATACCCGCTTTTCAACAGCTCAAATGGCTTTAATGTTGCTGGTTTGAAAGAAGCAATTCAAGCGCAAAAAACAGCTGATAAAATCATTGTTTTATTAAACTTCCCTAATAACCCAACTGGCTATACACCAGTTGAAGCAGAAGCAAAGGAAATCGTGAACGTCCTTAAAGAAGCTGCAGAAGAAGGCTTAAACATTATCACCTTAATCGATGATGCATATTTCGGATTATTTTATGAGGATTCAATTAAAGAATCCATTTTCAGCTATTTAGCTGATGCTCATCCAAGAATTCTTGCTGTTAAGGTTGATGGCGCTACAAAGGAAAACTATGTTTGGGGATTCCGTGTCGGGTTCATAACATATGCAAGCAATAGTCCTGCAATCCTAAATGCTTTAGAGCAAAAAACGAAAGGTATCATTAGAGGAACGATTTCAAGCGGTTCTCATCCTTCACAAACAATTATTTTGCAATCATTGCAATCAAATGAATTCCCAGTTGAGAAGGAGCAAAAATTTGCCCTTATGAAAAGCAGAGCTGATAAAACAAAAGAAGTTCTTGCTAAAGAAGAATACAACAAATATTGGACATACTATCCATTTAACTCTGGGTACTTTATGTGTCTAAAGCTTCATAACATTAATGCAGAGGAGCTCCGCGTTCACCTATTAGATAAATACGGTGTTGGAACAATTTCGATTAACGCAACTGATCTCCGCATTGCCTTCTCTTGTGTAGAGGCTTCAGATATTGAGGAGCTTTTTGACTTAATCGCAAAAGGTGCAGAGGATTTACAAAAATAAATTCAGTAAAAATGATGACTGTCTCCTAAGGAACTTCCTTGTTGAGACAGTCTTTTTTATTGCATTTTTAGTCTCATTTAAGCGAAAAAAAAGAGAAACGGAAAGCACATTACCATGCATCCATTTCTCTTTATTTTTATTAATAATCAACCTTCACTCGCTTAATAAAGAAAGCGATAATTAACGCAATAATTGCAGCACCGAGAGCAAAGAGGAAACCATCCTGAATTCCAGCTGTTAATGCTGCTGGAATATGTGCTGGATCCTGTGGGTTATCCACTTTTGATAAGTAGTCGTGCTGTCCTGCAGACATAATACTTACACCAATTGCTGTTCCAATAGCTCCTGATACTTGTTGAAGTGTATTCATAATCGCTGTTCCATCAGGATAATATTCCTTTGGTAATTGATTTAACCCATTCGTTTGAGCTGGCATCATAACCATTGAAATTCCAATCATTAATAAGATGTGAAGAGCGATAATAAAGCCTGTTGTCGATGTTGTCGTTAATCCAGAGAATAACCACAAATCAATTGCAACAATGACAAGTCCAGGAATGACAAGCCACTTCGGTCCATACTTATCAAACAGTCTTCCCATAACAGGAGATAAAAGACCATTTAAAACACCGCCAGGAAGAAGAATTAATCCCGCCGCAAAGGCCGTTAACACTAATCCACCCTGCAAGTAAAGTGGCAATAATAGCATCGATGAAAGCATAACCATCATACAAATAAATACAAGGATGACAGCAAGAGTAAACATCGGATAACGGAAGGCACGTAAGTTAATCATCGGCTTTTCCATTTTAAGCTGACGAATGCTAAATAAAATAAGAGAGACGGCACCAATGATAATAAAGGCAATTACCTTCGGACTGCTCCAACCTCCTTCCCCTTCACCAGCACTACTAAATCCAAAAACAACTCCACCAAAACCTAAAGTTGACAAAATTACAGATAAGATATCAATCTTCGGCTTTGTTACTTCTGTCACATTCTCCATATAAAGTATGCCTGCAATTAAACCAATTACTAAGAATGGTAGTGATAGCCAGAAAATCCAATGCCATGTAAGATTCTCAAGAACTAAGCCTGAGATTGTTGGTCCTACAGCAGGAGCGAACATAATAACTAAACCAATCATTCCCATTGCCGCCCCACGCTTTTCTGCAGGGAAAATTAATAAAATTGTATTAAACATTAACGGTAAAAGTAATGCAGTTCCCATTGCTTGGAACACACGTGCAACCATTAAAACTTCAAAGCTCGGAGCAATCGCTGCGATAAACGTTCCTACAATCGATAAACATAATGATGTAATAAACAATTGTCTTGTTGTAAACCATTGAAGCAATAGCCCTGATACAGGGACTAAAATACCTAACGTTAACAAATAACCAGTCGTTAACCATTGAATCGTTGCTGCATTTGTATTGAAGATTTGAATTAAATCGCTAATCGCAATATTCAAGGCTGTTTCACTAAAAAGACCTATAAAACCACTTATAAGAAAAGCGACCAAAATCGGAACAACCTTATATGTTTTTTCCGGATTCTGACTCGCTGTTGCACTTGCACTTACACTTGCATCCATATTGAATCCCCTCTCTAATTATCATTTTTGAATCATGTGTATATGTATTACACACATATAAAGGAAAGCAAAGCCTACAAACTTACCTTTCAAAACTACAATCCATAATCAATTCCTACACCATCACCTATACAAGCTTTGGTTAGCAGCCCCTTCCCTTTCCTTCATCCAAAAACAAACTTTCCTGTCAATAAATTGCTTTCTTTTTCTTTGACCGCTAAATTATAGATGATGATTTGCATTTATGTCAATTTTGAAGTTTTTAAAATGATCAATTTATAAATCATTCATTTATGTAAAGGAAAAAATCTCTCTAGCAATTAATCTATCGTTAATACCCTAAGGACTTCCTAAGGTCTCTTATACTCCTAGCATTTGAATTGAACTCGAGAGTATATGAACAAATGATATGTTTTTAATTGATTTTATAAAAGATGAAAACCCTAAGGCATGCCTAGGGT
>NZ_CADEPK010000460.1 GCF_902829255.1 Metabacillus niabensis
GTATAAAAGTGGTTTTTAAAAATAATGGCAAGTGGCTTTTTGCGGTTTTTATGGTCGGTTGTATCATTATGTTTGTTTTATTTGGGATATTATTTTATTTATCAGATATGCTTGAGACGCGATACGAAATTAATGGCATTCAAAAGGGGCTAGTTCTAGCTATACCTTTATTAGCTCTTTCATTAAGTTCCTTTGTTGCTGGTAAGAAAATTGGTGAAAGTAAAAGTGTGATGAAAGCTGTGACTGTAGTAGGTATGGGCTTAGTAACAATATCGTTTATTGCATTAAGAGTACAACATTCCCTTTATTATTTAATCGCATTTTTAGTAATAACCGGTATTGGAATTGGCATGACGTTGCCAAGTCTTGACGCAATCATTACAGAAGGAATCAAAAAGGAGCAAAGAGGCACAATCACTTCTATCTATAGTTCAATGCGTTTTATTGGAGTAGCTCTTGGACCACCGATCTATTCTTATATAATGCCTAAAAATGAACACCTTGTTTATTACTTTTCTGGTGGTATAAGTCTTTTGGCTGTCGTAATTGTTTTACTTTTTATAAGACCAAAAAAGGATCCGCAAAAAGAATCAAAATCAAATCGTATGCCTAAACTTGCGTAAATTGGACATGAGGTGTCTCTTCAATAGGGAAAGCTTTCCTTAAGAGGTACCTCATGTATTTATTTGTTTGAATATAGAAGGTTTTTTATAGAAAGAATAGAAGTAGAAAAAGGTATATTATTTTCTAATGTATTCACGTATTGATATAATTACAGGATATACAAGAAAATAAGCGATTCAAAAAGGAGGGTATCCATGTCTTATATTAATGAAGAAACAACAGAGATAAATGGATTGTCATTACATACAATCCCAACGACAAAATTTAAAACGAATACAATTGTGTTAAAATTACTTTCCCCACTTAATGAGAAAGATGTTACATATCGAGCTTTACTTCCATATGTTCTTCAAAGAGGGACAGAGAGCTTTCCAACAAGTACAAGTTTAAGGCAGCATTTAGATGAATTATACGGTGCAACACTTTTTGTTGATTTATCTAAAAAAGGTGAAAACCATGTCATTTCCTTTCGGATGGAAATTGCAAATGAAAAATTTTTATCTAATCAAACACCGTTATTGGAAAAGGGATTAGAGCTGCTAGCTGAAATCGTATTAAAGCCAGTTCTTGATGGAGAAGCATTTAAAGAGGACGTTGTCACACAAGAAAAACGAACATTAAAACAACGTATCCAATCAGTGTTTGACGATAAAATGAGGTACTCAAATTTACGATTAGTTCAAGAAATGTGTAAAGGCGAGCCTTATGCTCTACACGTTAATGGGGAAAAAGATGATGTCGACAAAATTACAGCGAAATCACTTTATGAATACTACCAGTCAGTGCTTAAATCAGACAAAATCGATTTATATGTTGTTGGAGATATCCAGCAGCAGGAGGTAGAAAGCTACGTTAAAAAATATTTTGATTTCGAAAATTCACACCAACAAATAACGCCAACTATAAACAAGCAGGAAGTACAAGAAAATGAAGTAATTGAGAAGCAGGATGTAAAGCAAGGAAAATTAAATATCGGGTATCGTACAAATAGTACATATCGTGATAACGATTACTATGCTCTACAACTTTTCAATGGTATATTTGGCGGTTTTTCTCATTCTAAATTGTTTATTAATGTTCGTGAGAAAGCAAGCTTGGCCTATTATGCTGCTTCAAGAATTGAGAGCCATAAAGGACTCTTGATGGTCATGTCCGGAATCGAGGAAAAAAATTATGAGCAAGCGGTTTCGATTATTAAGGAACAAATGAACGCAATGAAAAAGGGTGATTTTTCAGACCAAGAAATTGAGCAAACGAAAGCTGTCATTCGAAATCAACTATTGGAAACAATCGATACTCCGTATGGATTAGTTGAAATCGTTTATCATAATGTGATTGCTCAAATAAATCGTTCATATGATGATTATTTAAATGGAATTGCAAAAGTTACGAAAGACGAAATTGTAAAGGTAGCAGAAAAAATTGAGTTAGATACAATTTACTTCTTAAAAGGAATGGGGGAGAATGCATGACAAATCCTATTCGCTTTGACCAGTTACAAGAAGAGCTCTACTATGAAAAGATGGAAAATGGGTTAGATGTCTATGTATTACCTAAAAAAGGATTTAATAAAACGTACGCAACGTTTACAACGAAATATGGATCAATTGATAATCGCTTTGTCCCATTAAACAAAGATAAGATGGAAACAGTTCCTGATGGAATTGCCCATTTTCTTGAGCACAAGCTTTTCGAAAAAGAGGATGGAGATGTTTTTCAACAATTTAGTAAACAGGGTGCCTCTGCAAACGCATTTACATCGTTTACAAGAACCGCCTACTTATTTTCGAGTACAAGTAATGTAGAGCAAAACCTTGAAACATTGATCGATTTTGTACAATCACCATATTTTTCTGAAAAGACGGTGGAAAAAGAAAAAGGAATTATTGGTCAAGAGATTAATATGTATGATGACAATCCTGATTGGCGTCTATATTTTGGATTAATCCAAAACCTATATCAAAATCATCCAGTACGAATAGATATCGCGGGAACAATCGAGTCGATTGCGAAAATAACGAAGGATTCTTTATATGAGTGCTACCATACATTTTATCATCCGAGCAATATGCTGTTGTTTATTGTCGGAGCTGTTGAGCCAGAAGCAATTTTAAAGCAAGTAAGAGAGAATCAGCAGAAAAAAGATTTTACTCCACAATCTGAAATAAAGAGAGAATTTCCTAATGAGTCTGCTGAGGTACACAAAAAAATTGAAAAAATGAAAATGAATGTTCAAAGCTCAAAATGCTTAGTTGGATTGAAGGCGAAAAATCCTAATAGAAAAGGAAAAGATTTATTAAAATACGAGCTATCAATGAACATTATTTTAGATATGTTATTTAGTAAAAGCTCAAAACATTATGAAGAGTTATATAGCCAAGGATTAATAGATGATACCTTTAGCTATGATTACACAGAAGAGAGCGGCTTCGGATTTGCTATGATTGGCGGGGACACGGATAACCCAGATGAATTAGCAAATAAAATTCAAAAGATTTTACTTAATGCAAAAAATAATGGCTTTGATTTTACTTCCTTTACAGCAGCTAAAAATAAAAAAATTGGTGCTTTTTTAAGAGCAATTAACTCACCTGAATATATTGCTAATCAGTTTACACGATACGCATTTAATGACATGAATTTATTTGATGTTGTGCCAATGCTAGAATCACTAACTGAAGAGGATGTTACGAAGACTTTAAATGAAGCCGTTGAAGAAAATTTATTTACAGTATGCCAAGTAATACCTAAATAATATGAAATGATTATAAGAGGGTGGCTCAAGAGCAACGGTTTTAGACCCCTCAAACACAAAATATAGGTTCGTTTACTATATATCGGTGTTTGTGGAAGGTGTCAGACCCTTTCTGAGTCACCCTCTTCTTAGGGAGAGAGTAGAGGTAATAATGGAAAAGTATGCTTTAGTTACAGGTGCAAGCGGTGGAATTGGTAAAGCAATAACATTAAAGCTTATAGAAGATGGTTATCATGTCTATGCACATTATCATCAAAACGAGCAGGAAGTCCAATATTTAATTGATTCCCTTTCTGATGCTAAGCAAATGATCATACCGATTCAAGCTGATTTAGCAAATAGCACTAGTGTCGATCATCTTGTTCAATCAATGAAAATGCCTATTGAATTATTAGTAATAAATAGTGGGATTAGCTTTTACGGTCTAATGACCGATATGAGTGAGGAGGAGATGAATCAAATGATTGCCATTCATCTTACAAGTCCTTTTAAACTTACGCAAAAAATCATCCCATCTATGATTAGGAAAAAGTCTGGGAATATCATTGTCATTTCTTCAATTTGGGGAATTACTGGTGCTTCTTGTGAAGTTTTATATTCAATGGTAAAAGGAGGACAAAACTCCTTTGTAAAGGCGTTAGCGAAGGAGCTTGCTCCAAGTCAAATTCGTGTCAACGCGATTGCGCCAGGAGCAATTGAAACAAAAATGCTTTCAAATTTTACATCTGAAGAGCTAAATGAGTTAAAAGAGGAGATACCTCTTGGACGATTAGGCCATCCTGATGAGGTAGCGGATGCAGTTTCATTTCTTGCCTCTAAACAATCCTCATACATAACTGGACAAGTTCTTTCCGTAAATGGTGGTTGGGTATAAATCACATGGGCAAAGGAGTCTCAATCTTTAAAAATATAGCATGTTTTTTGAATTTATAAGGAATAATTGTTTAGTGGGTAAGGAACAATAAAGCATGTAACAATTATAAAGGAGGTACTCCTATGTCTGTATTAGAAAATTGGGATGAGTGGAAAAATTTCCTTGGTGACCGTTTACATCATGCACAAAATGAAGGTATGAATGATCAGGTTATCAATAATTTAGCGTTTGAAGTTGGTGACTACTTAGCTAAACAGGTCGACCCAAAAAACACTCAAGAACGTGTCCTTGCAGATCTTTGGAGTGTTGCAAATGAACAAGAGCAAAAGGCAATCGCAAATATGATGGTTAAACTTGTTCAAAATAACGGATCACAACAGTAAAAAAGAGAGGAGCTAATCCTCTCTTTTTTACTATATCATTTCCTTAGTAGTTGTCATCCTAAATGTTAAGAATATCCGATTTTAATTTGAGGAAAGCCTTATTTTAAAGTCTTCTATTATAATTTATTAATATTCTCGAAATGTTCATTCATAATTCTTTCCTCTTTTGGTAAAATCATATATGATATGTAATAGTGGTTGAAAAAAGGAGGGACTTATTTTATGCCATATGAATGGTATTTTGAATATCAAATTCAAAAAAACCGTCCCGGGCTTCTAGGTGATATTTCATCTTTACTAGGAATGCTATCGATTAATATTATAACGATAAATGGTGTTGATGATTCCAGGCGGGGGCTTTTGCTAAAATGTGAAAGCAATGATCAAGTAAGACGCCTTGAATCGATTCTAAAAACGATGGATAATATAACGGTAACAAAGCTAAGAGTTCCAAAATTAAGGGATCGACTAGCCGTTCGCCATGGCAGATACATACAAAGAGATGCAGATGATAAAAAAACTTTCCGTTTTGTTCGAGATGAACTTGGACTACTTGTTGACTTTATGGCAGAATTATATAAACAAGAAGGACATAAATTAATTGGCATTAGAGGTATGCCAAGGGTTGGAAAAACAGAATCAATTGTCGCTTCAAGCGTCTGCGCTAATAAAAAGTGGCTATTTGTTTCCTCCACTCTATTAAAGCAAACGATTCGTAGCCAGTTAATTGCAGAGGAATATCACGAGGATAATGTGTACATTATCGATGGAATTGTCTCAACTAGAAGAGGTACTGAGCAGCATCTCCAATTAGTTAGAGAAATTATGAGGCTTTCAGCAACAAAGGTTGTTGAACATCCTGATATTTTTGTGCAAAATACGGAATATACAATTGACGATTTTGATTATATAATTGAAATTCGGAATGAACCTGATGAAGAGATCACATATAAGGATGTCGAAGAGCCACAAATGTCGTTTGATTCATCAAGTTTTTCAGGATTTGACTTTTAGTTATGGGGTGTTACGGTTGAGTGAATTAGGAAATCGACTGAAACAAGCAAGAGAGGAAAAAAACATTAGCTTAGATGACCTTCAAAATATGACGAAAATTCAGAAGCGTTATCTTTTAGCGTTAGAAGAAGGAAATTATTCAATCATTCCAGGGAAATTTTATGTTAGAGCTTTTATTAAGCAATACGCGGAAGCTGTTGATATAAATCCAGATTCGATATTTGAGGACTTTAAAAATGAGGTTCCAAGTACGAGCAATGATGAGATCCCTGAACAATTATCGAGAGTGAAAACTCATAGGGAATTACCAAAATCAGCATCTAAATTTTTGGATCTTTTCCCAAAAATATTAACGGTCGTTGTCATTATTGCAATTGCAGTTGGGCTATGGGTTTGGAGGCAAAATGCTGCCGAAAATAATACAGATGCAAAACAGGAATCCATTACAGACCAAAGCGAGACCGAATATACAAATAATGTTGAAAATACACCAGCAAACGACAATCAAGCTGCAGAAGAAGAGCCAGCTGTAGATGAAAATGATTCGAAAAATGCTGAAGAGGTAACTCCAGAAGAGGAAACACCAAAACAAGCAATAACAGTTAAGGAGTCCAGTGGATCTTCTACAGTTTATGAACTTACTGGTACTGACAAGTTTGAACTTGAAGTTATTGCGAAAAGTAAATCATGGGTAAGTATAAAAAATGATAAAGGTAAAACGTTTATCGGTAAAGTGATTTCTGAAGGTGAATCTGAAGTAGGAGATTATACGGCTGAATCTGAAATTACTGTAAGAGTAGGTAATATTCCAGGTACTGATTTAAAAGTTAATGGTGAACTGATTAAGTATGAGGATGCGAAAAGCTCTCCGCAAAATATTACGATTGTCTTTAAAAAAGAGTAGGACTGACACAAGTATTGTTCTTGTACACCAATCTTGATTGATAAGTTGAGATTGGTGTACGATCTTTGTGTCGTCCTTTTCTTTATCCTACTAAAGAAGGAATTTCTAGCTTTTAAATACATAATTACTTGCAGAAATTTGATTTACGACAGAACTATTTTATAATTTATGAAATTGCATACACAACAACGGAGGAATTAGAAGATGAATTTACCTAATAAAATTACAATCTCAAGAATTTGTTTAATCCCAGTGTTCATGATTATTATGTTAGCCCCATTTAATTGGGGAGTGTTAACATTTGGCAATGAATCGATCCAAGTCACACACTTAGTTGGGGCAATTCTTTTTATCGTAGCGTCGACAACTGATTGGATTGATGGTTATTATGCACGGAAATTGAATCAAGTGACAAATCTCGGAAAGTTTTTAGATCCATTGGCGGATAAGCTTCTTGTGTCAGCAGCATTGATTATTTTAGTTCAGCTTGGTCTTGCACCTTCATGGATGGTTATCTTGATCATTAGTCGAGAGTTTGCAGTTACAGGATTAAGAGCGATTCTTGCAGGTGAAGGTGAAATTGTTGCTGCAAATATGTTAGGGAAAATTAAAACGTGGACGCAAATCATTGCAATAAGCGCGTTATTGCTACATAATTTACCATTTGAATTTATCAATCTTCCATTTGCAGATCTTGCTCTATGGGTAGCAACCTTTTTCACGATTATTTCAGGGTATGACTATTTTATTAAAAATAAGCATGTGTTTGTGAACTCAAAATAAAATTTGTGAAATGGGGATGCGTTAATATGGATACTCGTACGGAAATTATTGCAGTTGGTTCCGAGCTATTACTTGGTCAAATCGTCAACAGTAATGCACAATTTTTATCTGAGCAATTAGCTGAAATGGGGATAAATGTCTATTATCACACTGTTGTTGGCGATAATGCTGGCAGACTGAAAGAAGCGATAGAGGTTGCACAAAAACGTTCAAATGTAATCATTTTTACCGGTGGTTTAGGACCGACAAAGGACGACTTAACGAAAGAAACAATTGCTAATGTTTTAGGAAAAAAGCTTGTGTATGATGAAGAAGCATTGGCGAGCATTGAACAATATTTTATTCGAACGAAGCGTACAATGTCTGAAAATAATAAAAAGCAAGCACTTGTTCTTGATGGGGCTCATATATTGAAAAACGATTTTGGTATGGCACCAGGTATGGCAGTTGAAGTAGAGCAAAAGATTTATATGCTATTACCAGGACCTCCAAGTGAAATGAAACCAATGTTTCAAAACTATAGCAGTAAATATTTCATTCAAACTCTCGGTATTCAGGAAAAGATTATTTCAAGAGTATTAAGATATTTTGGAATTGGTGAATCCCAACTTGAAACAGATATTCAAGATATTATTGATGAACAACTGAATCCAACAGTTGCTCCATTAGCTGCTAATGGTGAAGTAACTTTACGCCTGACAGCTAAGCATACTGACGAAATGGTTGCGAATCAAATGCTAGATGAGGTTGAGCAAAAAATTAATCAACGTGTTGGAGAATTTTTCTATGGATATGAGAACACAACACTTGTTGAAGAGCTTTTTAAGCTTTTAATTGGAAAAAACAAAACACTATCAGCAGCTGAGAGCTTAACAGGTGGAATGTTTTCAGAGTACATGACTGGAATTGATGGTGCTTCAAAAGTATTTAAAGGGAGCATTATTACATATACGAATGAAGTGAAAGCAAATATACTTGGTGTATCTGAAAAGACATTAGAAACATATGGAGCCGTAAGCAGTCAATGTGCTAAAGAAATGGCGGACCAGGTAAGGAAAATGGCAAATAGTGATATTGGAGTAAGCTTTACTGGTGTGGCTGGCCCTAATTCCCTTGAGGGACATCCTGTTGGAACAGTTTATATCGGGATTTCAGCAGAAGGAACAGATACTCAAACGTTCAAATTTAATTTCACTGGTACAAGAAACGGAATTAGAATAAGAACGGTAAAATATGGATGCCATCATTTAATTAAACTATTATCA
>NZ_CADEPK010000461.1 GCF_902829255.1 Metabacillus niabensis
TTTCATATCTGTTTTTAGCATTACATAGTAAATTAAGACGTTTACTACCCCTGGCTCTAATTTTTGCTGGAAGAGGACATCTTCAATTATTTTTAAATCTCCGCTGCTTGGTGGTACGCCACCAGCAATATCTGTTAAAAACTGCCTTGGTGAGATTGTTTCTAATTGATAAGCGAGCTCTTCCTCTTGCGTCCGTTTTGTCGATCTTTCGTCTGTTACAGTACGTAATGACATAGGCTGTGTCTTTTCTAATAGTCCAGGTAATTTGTCACCATGTCTAAACTGGTACCAATCTCGTGCTGACTTCCTCAATATTTCGATATCAATGCTATCATCTTGAGTAATACTATTCATAACGACATTTTTCATATCAACTGCATTGATTCCATATAAGTAGGACAATTTTTTGATAACCTCTTTGACAGTTGGTGTAATGGCACGAGCTGGGATTATCGCATCAGCTAAACCAGAAAGGAATAACTCAAAATCAAATACTTGATCAGCTATTTCCAATGATGCGCGTTTTGTCGTTTGGATATATTCACGTTCTGCTGCTAATGATATATCCTCTAACGTTTCATGATTTACTTTTGCAATCATATTTGCTGATTGTCCCGAATCAAATATTTCATTAAATGAACGGGTTATTTCCTTCATCTCTTCATCGATTTTCTTTTCAGAAAAGAAACGCTTTAGCTGATAAAATTTATTTTTACCTACTCGATTATATAAATAAATATTTAGAACACCGTCTTGAAAAAATTCATCAGGTGTTAATGGCGCCTGCAGTTCATAAATGTATTTTTTCGATTCGTCCGTTTCCTTGACAAATGTCTTCAATAAACCTAGCCCTTCAAGCTTTAAACGTTCATGATAAATATCGCGCAAATTGCTTTGCATAAGTGTCATCAAGCTATGATGAGTCGATTCCTCTCCCCATAACCGGTTTTGCTCTAGCTCCCCCCACAATGTCATATAGAGGCTAAAGCCCTTTGTACCAATTAACGGCTGGTACAATAAGGTTATTATTTTCCGATCTAATTCTTGAAGGACAGAACTACTTTTTACAATGTACCGATCAATTGCAAGTAACTCTTTCCAATGTTGCTGTTCCATCCCCTTCAACCTTCCTTAAGTTAATTCATTTTATATCATTGAAAAAAGAGCTTGAAGAATTCTTCAATAGCTCTCTATACTATCATATTATCCTATCTTACCTTTTTAATTAAATCTGACAGTTCTTCTATAAACACATTTATATCTTTAAATTGACGATAAACAGAAGCAAAACGAACATATGCGACCTCATCTAATCGAGCAAGCCTGTCCATGACCATTTCCCCAACTAATTCACTATTTACTTCAGAAACACCTTGATTTCTTAATTCCTTCTCAATTTCATGAACAATATCTTCTAATTTTTGAAGTGGTACAGGCCGTTTTTCGCAAGCTTTAATTAATCCTCTTAATATCTTCTCACGACTAAACTCTTCACGTGCTCCATCCTTTTTAACAACGATTAAAGGAATTTCTTCCACTTTTTCAAATGTAGTAAAACGATATAAACATTCTTCACACTCTCTCCGACGTCTTATAGCTCTACTATCGTCAACAGGTCTCGAGTCTAGTACCCTTGTACCATTATGCTGACATGAAGGACATCTCATCTTATCACCTCCATAAAAAATGTCAAATCAAACGTGATTTTTTTAATGATGTTGTCTGCGTTAACTTTGTTGCTTTTTATTAATAATCGCTTTGGTTTGATTTTTAGGGTGGTGGTGAGCCTCCTCGTTCTAAATAACTGCTCAGTCACCCGACTATCCCACGTTTCCCCAGGAGACTTTACACTTATGCTCAAATCAACCTTAACAATGTTTAAAAAACAGCAATATTTTAGAAAATAGACTTAGATTAATTACTTCGATTTGTCCCAATAAAATTTTCTTTTTTATCAAGTTTGTTATAAAGCCCTAAAATAACCTTTCTACTATAACCAAAATCGGTTGGCAAAAACGTATTTGTCGTAACAGTAAAGTCTACAGCTGTTTCTAGTGGGCGTACGGAAACAATTGTAACAACTAAAAAAGCCTTCCGAGGTGAAGTGATATTTACGCTCATTTCACCGCGCTCCTCAGAAATAGATGTAATTGTCATTCCAGGTGTTTGTTCAATCAATTCCTTTACTGATTGTACCGCTTTTTTATATGTAAGTTTATAATAATGACTTTGTAAATTTGGGTTATAATGTTTTTCACGTGTTTCTTGATGGGTACTAAAAAAGTCCTTTAATTTATTCATGAAACTCATATGTATAGCTTCCCCTTCCCAATAAAATATATTTTATTGTATCTACAATTTTACCCTAACTCTATCATACTGAAAAATCATCATAATAAAAAGAGGTGCTGATTAAATAATCTGCACCTCGGAAATTTTCTTTTATGATTACAAAGCTTTTGCTTGTGCTTGTTTTATTTCTACAGGTCCCATTCCTCTTGGGATTTCAATGTTTTCACGTGTTTGTGCTCCTAACGATTCCGCAATATGATCTGCTGCAATATTAGGATCTAAATCACCGCAAGTATACACATCAATGCTTGCATACCCATGTTCAGGAAAACTATGGATTGTCAAATGAGATTCAGAAATTATAACAACACCGCTTACTCCTTGTGGAGCAAACTTATGGAATGCTACCTCTCTTATTTCAGCACCTGATTTTAACGCTGCATTTACAAACGTTTTTTCAATATAATCCATGTCATTTAACTTATCAAAATCGCAACCCCATAATTCTGAGATAACGTGTCTACCCATTGTTTCCATATTCATGGATCCCCCTTTTACTATTCTTACATGAATTCTTCGCTAATGGCATATAGTCAACTACCACGGGGGAAAGTTAGTCCTAAGAGGTCCTAACCCTTTAAGTAGCCTTACACCTTGGCTTTTGTAAGAAGTTCACGAAAAATAGTATACTTTGTTTGTATATGTTTTGCAACACTTTTAGAGAAAGTGCTCCAAAAGTCTAAGGGGTAATAAATGGAGCATCTATTACATGAATTACACGGAAATAACTATTAAATTTATCCTTATTTTCTAATCATTATTCGATAAATTCCAAATGATTGTATCCAATATGTTTCGTAATTGTCTTTCTGTTTCTTCCAAAGTTCCATTATTATTAATTACATAGTCTGCAAGTTTCAACTTTTCCTTTAAAGGCATTTGTGATTCGATTCTCATTCTAGCTTCATGTTCTGTATAACCATTTCGTCCCATTAATCGTTCTAACTGAATATGCTCATCAACATATACAAGAATTGTTTTATCAACGATATGAGTGAGCTTACTTTCAAACAATAGTGGAATATCCAATACAACAGCTAATGCATTCTTTTGTTTCTCAGATTCAACTTGCTTCAGCATTTCCTCTCTAACTGCAGGGTGAACAATTGAATTAAGCTGTTGTCGCTTCTTCTCATCTGCAAAAATAATTGAGCCTAGCTTTTGACGATTTATTGATTTATCTTCATCGAGAATTCCATCAAATGTTTCAATAATTTTCTTATATGCAGGCTGCCCAATTTCAACAACCTCTCTAGCAATAATATCAGCATCTACTACACGAAGCCCTTGTTTTCGTATCATATTTGAAACAGTACTTTTCCCACTTGCAATTCCACCTGTTAGACCTATAACAATTGTCACACTATGCCCTCCATCAACTATAATTTCCATATTCCTATCATAATAAGAATAATCCCTGGCAAGCAAGTAAATTTATCTACCCAAGAAAACCTCGTTAATAAATAGCCAGATTTTATTCCAAATGAAACGAATAGGGAACTCATACATGCAACTAGAAGACTCATAATAATGGGAGAGTAACCTAATAAAGCTGCGCCAATTCCTGCGCCAAAAGCATCTAACGATAAGGCGAGACCAAGTAATAATGCTTCTACTCCTGTTATCGTTCCAGACTTATCAAAATCTGCAGACATTGGTTTTTTTAAGATATTAATCACAATGCCAAGTGTTTTTATTTCAAACATAATTAACGTTGTTTCCGATTCTTGTTCTTCAAAATTTTCCTTTTCTGGTCTAAAAAACTGATATAAAACCCAAGCACCGATTAATACTAAAATAACCCCACCAAGCCTTTCAGTTACAAATACCGGGAAAATCCTCGTTAGTAAGTCTCCAATTACCATTGCAATTAACATCGTTCCGGCTGAACAGCATGCAATAACGAAAATTGATTTCAACGGGATCTTCATTTTTCGCATTCCATAGGTAAAACCAACCGAAAAACTATCTAAGCTTACTGCGAACGCTAATAATAAAAGTGAAGATATTTGAAACATTTATGCCTAGCCCCTTCCTTCTAAAAGCTAACATAGTGTATGATAGCCGCCTAGATA
This sequence comes from Metabacillus niabensis, assembly GCF_902829255.1. Taxonomy (GTDB): domain Bacteria; phylum Bacillota; class Bacilli; order Bacillales; family Bacillaceae; genus Metabacillus; species Metabacillus niabensis. Next base: position 4,428 of record NZ_CADEPK010000461.1, read on the forward strand.
GTGTTAATAAAAAAAGAAGGAGGTTGAAAGAAAAAAGGTCCAGCATGGTAAATTTGAAAACACAAAAAAATAGCTGGCTATTAGCCAACTATTTTTACTACCATTATTTTTGACATTTTCGACAAAAATGAGTCCCTCTTCCACCAACAACTGTTTTCGTTAATGGTGTGCCACACGTTTTACAAGGCTCATCTGTTCTTCCGTAAACTAATAATTGGAGTTGAAACATTCCTATTTCACCTTGGGTATTAACATAAGAACGGATCGTACTCCCGCCTTTTTCTACCGCTTCATTTAGTGTTGCAATGATTTCCTTGTGGAGGGCTTTATATTCCTTTTCCGTTAATTGATTCGCAATCCGTTCAGGATGAATCCCTGCGCGAAATAATGCTTCGTCAACATAAATATTTCCGAGACCAACTACTATAGTCTGATCTAACAAAGCTGATTTTATTTTTCTTGATGTTTTCTTCAACCTTTCTTTTAAATAGGATGAAGTAAATTGTTTTGAAAAAGGTTCAGGACCAAGCTGAGATAATGGCAACTCAGCTTCCTCCTCTCCCTTTTTAAACAAATGCATCGTTCCAAACTTCCTAACATCTTTATATCGTAATTCACTTCCATCAAGGAATTCAAAGATTACATGAGTATGCTTATCAATCTCCTCTTCAGGCTGAAACAACCCATAACGACCTTCCATTCGTAAATGTGAGACTAGAACATAGTCATCTAATATAAATTTTATAAACTTGCCTCTGCGACTCACATCATAAATGGTTTGCCCTTGTAATGCATCCTTAAATTGTTCAATCTCAAAAGGCTTTTTAATTATTTTAGGGTAAAGTACCCTAACCTGCTTTATTGTTTTATCTTTTACAAGCTGTAAAAGAGTACGACGTACCGTTTCAACCTCTGGTAATTCTGGCATAATGTCACTTCCTTTACGTCCTTAGTTAGAGCTTATAAATCATTTAGCATCATACCATGAATCGCCGTAAGAATAATCAACCTTTAACGGTACTTTAAGCTCTACTGCATTTTCCATAACTTCTGGAACAATTTTCTCTAGCAACGGAATTTCTTCTTTTGGCGCCTCAAAAATAAGTTCATCATGAACCTGTAATAATAATTTTGTTTGAGTATTTTCCTTCTTTAATCTCTCTGCCATGTCAATCATTGCCTTTTTGATAATATCTGCAGCACTACCTTGAATTGGTGTATTCATTGCTGTTCTTTCAGCAAAACTACGCAAATTAAAATTACGGCTAGTAATTTCAGGAATATATCGTCTGCGGTGTAGCAATGTTTTTACATAGCCCTTTTCACGAGCATCAACAACAATATCTTCCATGTATTGCTGTACCCCGACAAATGACTCTAAATATCGTTTAATAAATTCACCAGCTTCTTTTCGTGTAATTCCAAGACTTTGTGAAAGACCATAATCACTAATCCCATATACAATTCCAAAGTTTACAGCCTTTGCTTGCCTTCTCATGTTTGAAGTTACTTCATCCTCATTTACATGGAAAACATCCATCGCTGTTTTCGTATGAATATCTAAATCATGCTGAAATGCATCTATTAAATTTTGATCGTTTGCAATATGAGCTAACACACGTAATTCAATCTGTGAATAATCTGCCGCAAAAATCACCCAATCCTTTTTAGAAGGAACGAAGGCCTGACGGATTTTTTTCCCTTCTTCAAGTCTAATTGGAATATTTTGGAGATTTGGGTCTGTTGAGCTTAGTCGGCCAGTTGTCGTTAATACTTGGTTAAAACGAGTATGAACACGATGTGTATCCTTGTGGACAACCTTTAATAGCCCTTCAATGTAAGTTGATTGCAGCTTACCTAGTTGGCGATAATGTAAAATTTCTCTTACAATTTCATGCTGGTCTTCAAGTTTTTCTAGGACGTCAGCAGATGTTGAATATCCTGTCTTCGTTTTTTTAATAACAGGTAAATTTAATTTTTCAAAGAGGATAACACCTAATTGTTTAGGTGAATTTATATTAAATTCTCCTCCAGCCAACTCGTGAATTTTTTCTTCCAATGCATTTAATTGTTCTGTTAAATCTTTCCCCATTTCCTTTAAGCGTTCGATATCAACCTTTACTCCAGTTGACTCCATTTCAGCAAGGATAACGGAAAGTGGCATTTCTAAATCATAGAAAAGTGAGGATTGATCGTTTTCCTCTAATTGATTGACAAGCTTTTCTTTTAAATCATAGATTGCTTGTCCCTTCCGTACGAGATGATCACTAAGCTTTTCCTTATCAGGAATTGCCCTCTTAGCACCTTTTCCATAGACTACTTCATCTGACTGTACAATGGTTAATCCATTTTTTCTTGCTACACTTGCAACATCATCAAAGTTTTCTGAAGGATTTAACAAATATGCAGCAATTAACACATCAAATGTCACACCTTTTAGCTCAATTCCTTTCCAATGGAGAGCTACAGCTGTTTTCTTTCCATCATAGACGATTTTTTGCTTTGAATCGTCTACTACCCATTCTTTGAAAGCTTGAGATGTTAAAGCGATCTCTACAGGAATAAAATAATTTCCGTTCTCATTGTGAATAGCGATGCCATGAATATCTGCTTGATGATAGCTCTCTTCTAATACCTCAACATAGAGTGCTACTTCATTAGTTAATGCTTTAATCAATAAATTTTCTTCCACGATGATTTCATATCCGATATCTTCAACACTTATTTCCTCTTCGGTAGCCTCATCACCAAGCTTTTCAAGTAATGTGTTAAATCCTAATTCCTTAAAAATTGCCGTAACCTTTTTAACATCAAAACCTTCAAACATAACATCATCAACCGTAATATCAATCGGTGCCTGACAATCGATTGTTGCAAGCTTTTTACTCATCAATGCTTGTTCACGATTTTCTTGCAATCTTTCTTTCAGCTTATTTCCACTAACTTTATCAATAGAATCCAATACATTTTCTAATGTCTCAAATTCCTTTAATAGCTTAATCGCTGTTTTTTCTCCAACTCCAGGTACTCCTGGGATATTATCTGATGTATCTCCCATAAGTCCCTTCATATCTATAATTTGTTCAGGTGACAGCCCATACTTTTCTTGAATAAAATCAGGCGTATAGGAATCAACATCTGTAATCCCTTTTCTAGTAATATCAACTGTAATATGTTTTGTAACTAGCTGGGTCAAATCTTTATCACCAGAGATGACCTTTACTTCAAATCCTTCCTTCTCAGCCTTTTTTGAAAGCGTACCGATGATATCATCCGCCTCATAATTTTCAAGCTCATATCTTGAAATTTGATATGCATCTAACAACTCTCGGATAAATGGAAACTGTTCAGATAACTCAGGTGGTGTTTTTTGGCGCCCGCCTTTATATTCCTGAAAGGTTTCATGACGAAACGTTGTTTTCCCTGCATCGAATGCAACTAGCATATGTGATGGCTTTTCCTCTTCAAGAATTTTCATTAAAATCATCGTAAAGCCATAGATAGCATTTGTATGTACACCTTTATCATTATTTAATAACGGCAAAGCAAAAAATGCGCGATATGCAATACTATTCCCGTCAATTAGTACTATTTTTTTTGTCAAATTTTCTTCCTCCCTGATTTCTATTTCATATACCAACAAGTCGTGGCATTTGCCAATTCACTTTAAACGAATATGCTATCATAACA
>NZ_CADEPK010000462.1 GCF_902829255.1 Metabacillus niabensis
ACATAAAATATTAACTACAGCAAACTTTTCAAAAGCTAGATTTTTTTTACTTTATTAAAATATTCTTCTAATGTTAATTTATTTTTATAAATCACAGATGCCTTTTCTTTACCGATATAGCGTAAATGCCATGGTTCAAACTGATAACCAGTAATGTTTTCCTTTCCCTTTGGATATCGAATAATAAATCCTGCTTTGTGTGCATTTGCATCTACCCATTTTCCCTCTGCAGTATTCGCAAACTCCTCAGTTATTTCAAGATTCACACTTTTACTCGTTATATCCATTGCTAAGCCTGATTGATGTTCACTTTGACCAGGTAAAGCTACTGCGTGTAGGGCTGCTTCTTCCCCTTTTGCTTTTTTCTCAGCATCAAATATCCCTTTTTGTCTTGAATAGGAACGATAACCAGAAACAGCTATTAATTCAATGCCATCCTTTTTAGCAAGTTGAAATAGCTCTTCCAACGCATTTGCTGCTTCCTTTCGTAAATATGCTTGAGGAATATCTGCATCTCCGAAAGAAAATTCAACATTAGGTATTACTAAATCGTTTGGCTCATAATCTTCTGGTAAGGTAAACTCTTTATTAACCATTGCTAAAATATTTGTTGGATTTTCAATTACTTGATTTCCATCAACTTGTTTAACCGAATTAAAATATTGTCCCTCCAAGAGGAAATCTGGATCTATTTGCTCCTCATTCGTTTCGGTATTTTCAGGCTCAACTGTTTCTAACTGCCGTTTTTCCCCTGATTGTCTAATTAGTTCTCCTTCCTGCTCGCCACTAAAAGGGTTTGCATTTGGAAGTGAAAAACTAGTACATGCTGTTAATGTTACAAGACATACTAGTACAAGACTATTTTTTACAAAATATGACATTTCATCACCCTATCTATCTCAATCCTTCATCAATTTTATCATGAAACGCTATGTTATTTAAGAATCTTCCAACCTACATTCATCTTTACCTTTTTTCCTATAGGTTAAAACATGATAAAAATTTCTTTTCATCCAATTATATCGACAATATTTGCATAGGAACAAGTAGGTGATTTGTCAAACAAGTGGCGATATTATGACTTTAACGAATTTCTTTTTTAATTGAAGGCAATTTTTTATAAACTTTGTTGCATTTTACATAGCCTGTCGTATATAGATTACCTCTTGTTACAATACTCGGTTTACGCGGTGTGTATGGTGAGCCTCCTTTATTTAAGTCCTTGCTTACATTAACCTTTTCCACGCATCCCGCAGGAGTCCCGCAATGCACTCCGATCACCTTTATGCAAAAATAACAATCTTTCAGAAAATGCCAATTGAAAGAAATTCCGGTCGTTCCCTTCCATCTTTACCTTCTAACTCGAAATTTCACTTCAAGGAATTATTTTGTTTATATGTTATTTACAATAATTGTACTAAAGCAAAAAG